>CALZJV010000216.1 GCA_945787595.1 uncultured Desulfobacterales bacterium
TTTGAGGGGATGGTTTATATTCTGGCATGCCAATGTTCACTCCATGCTCACCGAGGTGGCTTTCTGCCTTACCGCTTACCTCGGCGTTCTGACGATAGAATATCTTCCTTTAATACTGGAAAATCGAAAAATCGATAAGGTGCCCTTTTTCCACAACCTGAGTCACAACCTGCACGAAGTCATGGCTGTTTTTGCAGCCACCGGTGCTTTCCTTTCCTTTTTCCACCAGGGATCCCTGGGTGGGGTTCCAGGGGTGCTGTTTGCCCGACCCTTCGGATTTCGGGAAGGAATTTTCGTCTGGCCCTGGACGTTCTTTTTATTCACCTGGTCAGCTGCTGCCTGTGGGCCCTGTTTTACCATTTTAATCACTAAAATTACTGAAAAACTGACCCGTAAAAAACTGGTTAAGGATAACGTCATCGAACTGTTGGCTAAGATTTCCGGCTGGATGCTTAGCACCTATATCATTGCGAAGATTATCGATACATTTTACTGGGCTACGGTGACAGCTCCTTCCAAGGGTTTTTCGTTCATGGATTTTTATGCCAACAATCCAGGATCTGCTTACGGATTATGGATATTGATCGCGGAGATCGGGATTTGCGGGATTCTACCGGCTGCTATTCTGATTACCGACCGTGGACGGAAAACCCAGTCGACTTTGTGGGTTGCCATAGTCCTTGCGGTGGTGGGTGTCAGCCTGAACCGCTGGGTGATGGTGCTTCAGGTACTGGCGATTCCGGTGCTGTCCTTTGAGAGCTGGAACCTGTATCTGCCGAGCTGGCAGGAAGTCGCCACGACCCTTTTACCCGTGGCCTTGGGGATTGTTTTAATATCGATTTCTTATCGCTACCTGCCGATATTTCCCCAGGAACGCGAATTGAATCCGATCGAGACACCGGTTGATGATGTTGCCCTGCCGGAAGCCGCGGAATCGTCTGAGGTCCCGCAAGGAGAGCTTAAACCGGCGCAAGCATAGAAAAGAATTCGGATTTCGGCCTCCGGCCTGTAAGCTTTACGGGCTCTACGGACTGGCCTCCGGCTCGTAGCGGCACGAGCCTACGCCTCGGAGAGAAGCGGCCCCGGCGGGAATTGGGAATGCGGAATTCAGACTTTGTTGAATAGTTTACTGGTTGAATGGTTGATTAGGTAAATTATAGTCATAATTTCAGAATATTACGATTGCTGAAACAAAAAGTGTCCAATTATTTTGTAAATATGGCATAAATCCATATTTACAACCACTTAACCAATCAACTAATCAACCAATCAACGATATAGTGGAGGATACCAATGTTTCCATTTAATTTCGAATGGATTTGGGATGCTGGGCATCTGTTGTTTATGGGAGGGCTGTGGTTTGCCTTGTCTATCATGGGGCTGGGGGTGACCTACTGCATTATCAAAGCTGTTTATGATACGTTTAATAAAAATGGTGCCAGTCATCATTAGACACCGAGTACCATCAACTGTAAAAGGCGCTTAACCCGGCAGTGTTCAGGGGGAAGCGCTTTTTTTGTTGACCGTTCACAGGTTCAGGGGTTCGGGGTTCATGGGTTAGATGACCCGGAACGCTGAATCTCTGGACGCTTGCGATAGCTTATAGCAAACAGTTTTGCTTAGTGTCTTTGAGCCTTTGTGGCCAATTTTCCGGCTCGTTCGGGTTAGAATATAAAAACAAGAGGGTGATATGGATAAAATCATCGTCGAAGGGGGCCACCCCCTAACCGGAGAGGTGAAAATCAGCGGGGCTAAAAATGCCGCCTTGCCGATTCTAATTTCCGCGCTTTTAACGGACGGCTCCTGTACTTTCACAAATGTACCGGATTTAATGGATATTAAAAGCACATCTCTGCTTTTATCCCATCTTGGCGCACGCGTCGAGACCCAAGCTGATACGATCCGCATCGAAGCCGGCGATTTGGCACAATTCGAAGCACCCTATGATCTGGTGCGAAAAATGAGAGCTTCCGTTTTAGTTCTGGGACCGCTGGTGGCTAGATTGGGCAAGGCCAGAGTGTCGCTGCCGGGCGGTTGTGCAATCGGCGCACGTCCGATTAATTTACATTTGAAGGGCCTGGCGGCGCTTGGCGCTTCCATTGAATTGAAGCACGGTTATGTGGAAGCATCCGCCGGTCGATTAAAAGGTGCGGATATCTATTTTGATGTCATTACTGTGACAGGGACCGAAAATTTGATGATGGCAGCTGCCTTGGCGAAAGGCACCACCGTGCTGCGCAATGCCGCCCGAGAGCCGGAGGTCGTGGCCCTGGCGAATACGTTGATTAAAATGGGGGCTGAAATCGAGGGGGCCGGAACATCCAAAATTACGATAAACGGGGTCAATAAACTCAATCCGGTTGTTGCTGCCATTATGCCGGACCGCATTGAAGCGGGAACTTTTATGATGGCCGCCATTTTGACGCGGGGTGAGGTAACCCTCTTAAACTGCGAACCGGATCATGTCGGGGCTTTGATAGACAAGCTGAGGCTTTCCGGCGGCGAAATTGACATTAGCGGCAAAAGCATCCATGTAAAGAGCTCGCCAAGCATTGCAAGTGTGGATATAAAAACCCAGCCTTATCCGGGATTTCCGACGGATATGCAGGCTCAGTTTATGGTGCTGATGAGCATCGCGGACGGGACCAGCACGATATCCGAAACCATCTTCGAAAACCGCTTTATCCACGTCAGCGAATTGAGACGCATGGGGGCGGACATCCAGGTGTCCGGTAATATCGCCATCGTCAAAGGTGTGCCCCATTTATCCGCCGCCCAGGTGATGGCAACCGATTTAAGGGCCAGCGCATCCCTTATTCTCGCTGGCCTGGTCGCCCACGGAAAGACAGAGGTCAATCGAGTCTATCATCTGGATCGAGGATATCAATCCATCGAAAATAAATTTTCAGCCCTGAAAGCCTCCATTCGAAGGGTCAAATAAACGCATGCCTAAATTGAACTAAATTGCCTAAAATGACTAAAATTTAGGAATCGCTGCGCTCTATCTGTTTTTATAAAATGGACAGAATACCATAATTTTAGCTCATTTTAGTTCAATTCAAATTTTAGCTCATTTTCTCAATTAAAATTACAACCTTTTAAAATTCGATTAAAATATTTTGCTGTGATAAGGTGACAAAGTATAATTAATGGCCATGAGTGATAACATTACCTTTCGCCCCGCAATTCCGCTTCTGATTTCCCTGATATGCGGAATCTGGTTTGGGTCTGGTTTAGCAGGATACGAGGCTTGGGCCATGGCTGCTGCTATTGTTTGCAGCGGTTTCGGTTTGTGGAAAATTTTCCGCCAAAAAAATACAAGTATCCTTCCGATTTTACTTTTTGTTTCCCTGGGTTACCTATCCGTCCAACCCTGGGTATCTCCCAGACTGCCTGCCAATCATATTCTTCACTACGCCGACACCCATAGCTGGGATATTGCAGGACGAATCGCCAATGCACCGCAAAAATTCAGTAACCGCACACGATTTCATATGCAGGTGACATCCCTTGACGGTGATGGTCAAACGCGTCATGTTTGTGGAAAGCTGCGTGTGACAGCTGTCGGCGATGTACCGGATCTTTCCATTGGGGATTGGGTCCAACTCAAAAGTCGAATCAGGACCCTTGCCAATTTTAAAAACCCCGGTGGATTTGATTACAAGCAATATATGGCTTTTAAAGGCATACGGGCAACTGCCTACACTAAAGGAGATAGGCTTGTTGTCCTCGACAAGCAACCGATGGGTGGATTTATCCAATTCATAGAGAGCGCTCGCAGCACATTCGCCGGCCTGGTTGATAAATCCGGGCATACCCAGGCCCAGGGGGTTCTCAAAGCACTCATTATCGGAGATCGATCCCAGATTTCTGCTAAAACCAGGCATGACTTTAATCGGGCCGGAGTGGGTCATCTGCTGGCGATCTCGGGGCTTCACATCGGCATTGTAGCGACTGTGGCCTTTGGCCTTTTTCGCTGGCTGACGGCGCGATTCAAACTTTTTTTACGGCGGGCCTGGACGCGCAAAGGCGCTGCTCTTTTATCGCTGTTGCCGGTATTTGCCTATGGGATGATTGCAGGTTTTACGCCGTCTACCCAGCGTGCCGTCATTATGATCTCGGTGTTTTTATTGACCTTTTTATTTGAAAGGGAACAGGATCCCTTAAACACGCTGGGCCTGGCTGCAATGGTGATTCTGGTTGCGGATCCGCCGTCTCTTTTTTCCATATCCTTCCAGCTTTCTTTTACGGCCGTAATCGCCATCATATACGGATTTTCCTGGGTGCAAAAACGGATAGCAGTACCCAAAGCCTGGATAAATGGCAACTGGCGTTCACGTGTTATCAGCAGACTGGTTTCTTTTTTCCTGGTCTCCTTTTTTGCTGTTTGTGGCAGTCTGCCTCTGGTCGCAGCTTACTTTAATCAGATATCCCTGGTCGGGCTTGTCGCCAATTTCATCGTGGTGCCATTGGTTGGATTCGTTGCGATTCCATTCGGTCTGGTGGCTCTATTCGTGTCACCGCTGAGCAAGACTGCGGCAGTATGGTTTGTTCAGGCTGGCAGCGGAATCTTGAATATCGCATTAGGGGGGGTGCAGTTTTTTGCTAATTTGCCTTTCGCCGCGATTAAAACCTTTACACCAAGCCTGCTTGAAATCGGCTGCTTTTACATTTTGTGCTGGGCTTTGCTGAATTTACAGCGGCAACCGCGCTCCACAGCGGTAAATCCCTGCAACTGCGCAGGAGCCGCATTAAAATCCGGCACGAGCGATTTTGAGATTTCCTTTTCCGGTGTCTTCTTCCGACAGAGAAAATTCCGGGACATATGTCGGGGATTGCAGGATATCAGGTTTTCGCAAAACGATCTGGCAATAGCAGCCTTGGTTCTGGTTCTGGTTACATTGGCCGCCGATACGGGTTTTTGGTTGTATCAGCGGTTTGGCTCCACAGATTTAAGGGTTACAGTCATCGATGTCGGCCATGGCAGCTCCTCTTTGCTGGAATTTCCCGGCGGCTATACCATGCTGATCGATGGCGGCGGTTTCGCGGACAACTCTGCTTTTGATGTGGGTGCAGCTATTGTTGCGCCGCTATTGTGGCGAAAGAAAATTCGAACCGTTGATACACTGATTCTCTCTCATCCAAACAGCGATCACCTCAATGGACTGATTTATATCGCCAGACACTTTCAGGTAAAAAAAGTATGGACCAACAGTGAAGTACGAAATACATTGGGATACCAAAACTTTATAGCGGTTATCGCGAACAAGAAGATTGTTTTGCCTTCATTTGCAGATATGCCGCGAAGCCATTTAATCAATGGTGTCAAGCTGGATTTTTTATATCCTCCCGATGGCTTTTTAAAGCGCAAAAACAAGGAAAGGTGGCGCAATACCAATAACAATTCCCTGGTTGTGAAGGCCTCAATGGGATCCACTTCTTTTCTTTTCCCCGGAGATATCATGGCAGCTGCGGAAAAAGAGCTTGTCGGCCTAGCCGGCAGGGAATTGAAAAGTACGGTTCTAATTGCGCCTCACCACGGCAGCCGATCTTCGAGCAGCACGGTTTTTCTTGGGGAAGTAAATCCTGAAGTGATCGTAATATCTTCCGGTCGTCAAAACCGATTTAAATTGCCAGATCCCACCATTTTAAAAAAATATCAACATCACGGATACTCGGTTTTTCGCACCGACATTAACGGGGCAGTTTTTCTGTCAACAGACGGCCAACAGCTTGAGATCAAACCATTCATTGCATTTTGAGGATCCAAATCTACAACATCTGTGTCAAGTACACTTGAAATACAGATATCGTTGATTGGTTGATTAGTTGATTGGTTAAGTGGTTGTAAATATGGATTTATCCCGTATTTGCAAAATAATTGGACACTTCATCTTTAAGCAACAATCGTAACATTCTAAAATTATGATTATAATTTACCTAATCAACCATTCAACCAGTAAACTATTCAACCAAGTCTGAAATAATAAAAAATTTTAATTTTTCTGACCATAAAGAAACAAGTTAGTTCGCTTCGCTCACAATTGGAATAGTGGAATCTTGGAATGATGGGTTTAAAGAAACCAGTATTCAAAACCCATATTATTTTATTGATTTTCTTGTTTTGATGGCGTATTTTAGCGGAAAAAACCAGAAAATAGACGATTGGAGAGCATCCTCAAAAAAAGTATATTCAACATTTCTTGTAGGATAGTCCGTTTTTCGTTTTTTATGCCCAATAACCCAGCATTCCTCTATTCCATCATTCCATACGGCTCATCAAGAAAATAGCCGTAAAAAATACTGTGATTCCAATAAATTGTATAAATTCCGTTACATCCTATTCATCGCATTGATCCATTTCGGGCTGAGTGTTTTGATTATACCGATGACCATGTCTGTTGCGGACGCCCTGAATGCGGCCCAATCGACACCGAACATTGGTCTCCGCACTCTTGTGGCCACTACCCGGGTATTGCATTTTCCGATCATTTCTCTATCCCTGTATTCGAGACAGTGGTTTCCGGGAGAATGGATACGCATTCCGATATTGATCAACAGTTTTTTATGGGCCGGTGGAATTTATTTTTTGATTATCGTCTGTAAAAAGATACTGGGAAAGTCGTAGGCGTTCAGCTGCTAAGGCACTCGGTTTTTTCCCGGGACAGCGCTCGGAAAAAGTGGCCCCTGCGAGGCAGCGAATTTAATATTGAAGAATGAAGATTTGTGGATGTCGCTTCGCTCTGCCTTTTATGATCTTTTTTAGAAATTGATCCCGCCGGCTTCCGGCTCGTAGAGCGCAGAGCCTACAGCTCGGAGAGAGGCGGACCTTAAATATTCAATATTCAATCGACAATATTCAATCATATGGGTTCACGCTTTCAGTCCATGGCTGCCAACACTTCATATCCCTCTGTTTCCAATGTCTTTTTGATAGTCTTTGTCTTGCACGCCCCAAGCCTGAAAAAGTAGATTTGCCGGCCTGTCTGCTGCGCCGTCCTACCGACATTGATAATATCGGCGCCCATATCGTTTATAATCTGCAACGCTTTTTTAAAACTGCCCGGCTGATCACCGATGACGACATCGATACGGGAGGTTGATGAGAGAATGCCCATCATATCGATAAAGGTTCGCAGAATATCCGTGGCCGTTATAATTCCGGTCAACCGGCCGTCCTTGACTACCGGCATCCCACCGATTTTGTGATTGTAGATGAGTTGGGCGGCGATTTCAATATCATCTTCCGGATCCACCGTGATGGGATCCTTGATCATTAAATCCCGCAAGTTCAGATCACCCAGCATGGAAGGAATAAGACCCTGTTTCAAATCCGACAGTGTTATGAATCCCGCGAGCATATTGTCCTCTGAAACGACCGGTAAATGTCGTATCGAGTTGATTTTCATCAGCTCAATCGCCTCACTGATGGATGTATGTACTGTTATGGTAATTGGGTTTTGAATCATCAACGAGTTGATTTTCATGACACGATCCTCATCTCAAAATGATTGACGATTGACGATTGAAGATTGAATATTTATGGAACTCTGTCTATTTTATATCTTTTGGTCATGCTGTTTTTGTGGTGTAGCCAAAGATGGCGGTCAATTCTTCACATGTAAATTTCACCAAGGTTAGAAATTAATTGCTTAAGCAATAAATATGAAATTTGAATGATAGAATTCATATAATATTCAATAGACAATCTTCAATATTCAATGTCTATCCGTCTTGGGCACATAGCTGCAAAGTGGTTCCTCTGCGAGAAAATCACCGGTGGCCTCAAAGGCCCTGGCCCGGCAACCGCCGCACACTCGCTTAAATTCACAGGGGCCGCACTTGCCCTTGAGCCTGTCATAATCGCGCAACGCCGTAAATACGTCGGCGTGCTGCCAGATATCGGCAAAAGAGTGTTGTCTGACGTTGCCGCAATCTGCATTCAGAAATCCGCAAGGCTGAACGTCTCCCCGATGGGAAATGAAACAAAAACCGATACCGCCCAGGCAGCCTCGTGTTACGGCGTCCAGCCCATGGGTTTCAAAGGAGATCGACTTGCCCTCTTCCTTGGACCGCTGTCTGAGGATACGATAGTAATGCGGGGCACAGGTGGCCTTGAGGTCCAGAGGTGTTTCGTCCCTCTGATCATAAAACCAATTTAATGTTTGTTCGTATTCGGCGGCGTTTATTTCCGTGTCGACGATATACTTTCCGCGACCGGTGGGAACCAGTAGAAAGATATGATGGGCAACCGCGCCGCGTTTGACAGCCAGCTGCTGGATCTTGGGAATCTGATCAAGGTTCGTTTTGGTTATCGTCGTGTTTACCTGAAAGTCCAAACCGACTTTTCTAGCAATCTTCATGGCATTGATGGCACCTTCAAAAGCACCGTCTACCTTTCTAAAACTGTCATGGCTGCGGGCCGTAGCACCGTCAAGGCTGATACTGATGCGCTTGATACCGGCGGCCACCAACTTTTTGGCAATATCTTCGGTAACCAATGTTCCGTTGGGAGCCATGACCATTCTAAAGCCCTTTTGGGTGCCGTAGGCAGCGATATCAAATATGTCGTCACGCAGCAGCGGTTCCCCGCCCGTTAAAATGATGATTGGCTTTGCGATCTCTGCGATTTGGTCCAGCAGCTGAAAGGCTTCAGCCGTGTCAAGTTCCCCGCTGTAAGGGCCTGTGGTTGCCGAGGCACGACAGTGAATGCAGGCAAGATTACAGTTGCGAGTGGTTTCCCAGGCTACGAGGCGCAGCGAGGATCGCCCACCTTTTTGGTGGGAATGAGGGGTTTGGTCAGGTGATTTAGGATGTTGGTTATTCATGTTTCAGATCTTGTCATTTCGTTTACAATTGGGTCATAATATTTAGACAAAAACGCTGCACCAGTTAACGACCAAGATGCTGGATACTGGATGCTTGATACTGGATTAACGAGGTATTCTGCCGATTTTATAAATAGATGAAGCGCGAGCCGACTCCGTCATAGTAGACAATGGCTATGACAGCTGGCAGCAACTCTTTTTTCCAGCATCCAGTAACCAGTATCCAATTGGAATTTGCGTACAATCGATTTAAATTCAAGGGCTTAGCACCATTTTTAAACGATGGAATACGAGGTCTGACTTCAGGATTGCAGCACCTGAGCCGCTTCAATGGCGAAATACGTCAGGATGAGGTCCGCACCGGCACGTTTGATGGATGTCAGCGTTTCCATCATTACTTTAGATCCATCAATCCATCCCATTTTTTCGGCCGCTTTTATCATGGAGAACTCCCCGCTGACATTGTAGGCTGCTACGGGAAGATCGATTTCTTCGCGTACCCGACAGATGATGTCCAGATAGGCCAGGGCGGGTTTTACCATGATGATATCCGCGCCTTCCTCGATATCCATCGTGACTTCCCGAATGGCCTCCAATGCATTGGCCGGATCCATCTGATAGGTTCTGCG
>CALZJV010000217.1 GCA_945787595.1 uncultured Desulfobacterales bacterium
CCGCCGGCTCGATGTTGCCGGCGATGATACAATCACGGCCGAAGAATTTGACGGCCGTTTCGATGGCCACTTCATGACCGAAACTGACGATGCCCGGATCACCCATGGGAATCTTGCGCCACAGGGGCAGATTCTTGTTTTGTTCCCCACAGATGTGACAGTAGATGTGTCGAATTCCCGTTTGAAGGATTTTTTCATGCAGTTTTTTCTGGTAGGGCAGTACAAAGGTTTCAAAAAACCGGGGGGAGAGCATCTGGTTCGAAGCTGTTGGCGCAGCCAGATAAGTCAGCATATCTTCGGGCGGGAAGGTGGCCGCAAACAGACGGACCACCGCCACACTGTAGGCAGTGGCCAGCCGCAGCAGCCGGTGGGCCAGATCGGGTTGCTTGATCATCCAGCGCATCAAAAGCTCGGGGCCGCACAAACTGCGGGCGCCTTCGATGGGCGAGGTAATAAAGGGGAAAACCGGCAGACCATTTTTTTGGCAGCGCCGGGCAAAGTCCAAATATAGGGGCATCGGTCCGGCAGCGGCAATATCATCCGGCATCGACAGTGATTCAGCTTCGGCTGTGGAATTGGCCGGGTGGTGAATGGCTGTGGGCGCCATGGAGTATTCGTCGGCAGGCCATTTGAGTGTGCCGCCAAAAGCCCAGGTTACATCCGATGCGCCGCCCACTGCCATGCGTGGAATGCCGTCCTCACCGAATTGGGTGATGGTTTCGATCTGGGCATCGAAGCTCATCTGCGGATCGTTATAGGCAGCTGCCACTGGATATCCGGCATTCTGAACTGCAAATGAGGGTGCCGCCCCCCATAACCAAACCAGAGGGTGATTTTTTATTTTACCTGAGAGAAGATTTCTGAATTTGCTGCCGATCTGTGAGCTGTCCATGGCAAAGACCGTTATCACTGTTTAGTGCTGGGGTTACTGTATGGGTGCGTTAAAATTGCAGCGGCTTATGCCACTTTCCTGGTTTGATTTCGGCTGAGCCGGGTCAGGCCCACTGGGGATAACGGGCATAGTTTTCAATAAACCAGGTCCGTGCCTCGTAGGCTTGCAACAGATGTTCCGACGGAACACCATAGGGAATATCTCACCCAGGGGCAAAGATGTAGCCGCGGGTGCCGCCGGCGGCCAGGCTGATCAGGGCATCTTCGCGCGGAGAGATCATCCCCAGCATCAGGCTGGTGGTCAATTTCAGATTACCACCAAAACCTTTGCCGTATTTATAGGCTATGTCGCGCACAAAACTCAAGTTCATCTGCTCGTCGATGGCAAACCCGTGGGTGCCTACCTTACAGACTTCCTCCAGTACTTTGCTGCAGTTGCCGCAAATGAAAAAGGTGGATGTCAACCCGGCGTTGTGGATGACATCGATTGCCGGCCGGCAATTGGGGGTGACGAATTCGGCGAAAACCTGAGGTCGGATTTGGGATGCCACCGGATCTACGATGGCAATGATATCGCACCCCATTTGAGCATAAAACCACGCGGCCTGGGCTCCCACCTTGCCGGCGAATGCCAAAACGGCATGAGCGAATTCTTTGCGTTTCAGCAGGGCCGTAAATATCTTAGGGCCGGCCAGATGGGAGGCCAGGGTCCAAGGCTTCCAGCCGGGGTTTGGCCAATTGGGCGGCTTCAAAGATGATCGGCCAGCGGCCATCTGCTGCTGAGGGAATCATGAGATCCGCCTCTGCGGGAGTCTTTTCGGCACAGGGATGGTTCTTGATCGAGGGCACATTGTCCTCCCAGTATACCGCCTCACAACCGATGCTTTCGGCTTCCACCGACAGGTCAAACAGAAGGGGAATCCCGTCAGCGTGATAAAGATCGGCAGCCTTTACCACTCCTTTGGCCAGCAACCCGGCATCCTTAAAAAATGCGTCGGCCGGTTGATCGATTAACGCGGCACAATGCACGCCTGCGTAAGGCAACCAGGGTGGTATTACAGTCTGTTTGCCCCGAGTGGCATCGATTAACATCTGTTTAGCCATTCTAATACCTCATAAAGCGCTTGGGCCTACATCTGACAACATGTTGTGTGAGGGTTCAGGTGTCAGTGTTCGGGTTTCAGTAAAGAAAATTTCAAATAACAAAACACAAATACCAAATGGTTCGACAAGCTCACCACCACCCTGAGCCAGGTCGAAGGGCAAATCACAATGACCAAAATTCAAAATTCCAAACAATTGACGATTGATCTTATTTGAGATTTTGATATTGAGATTTGGAATTTATCTGCAATTTGGTGCTTGTCATTTGTTATTTCCGGTTTATATGGTTTAGGCATTTGCAGTTCCAATTTTGGCATTGACAACTGCCCTTCAATGGCCACTTTTTCCGAGCATCAACTCGCAAAAAGCATAGGCGCTTAACAAAGAATTTTTAAATTTTACTTCACTTCTAACTTTTCCGGTTCATCCGGGTTAGGGTTAAAAGGGAAATTCCACGCCCATATCGGCAATTTCATCTTTGACTTTGCGATACATGTCGTAATGCTCCTGGATCGGCAGGGCCTTGTGGACATCGTAGCACTCATGGTATTCTTTGCCCTTGGAGGCGGTGGCGGCCTGATCTTCATAGGTGGCCAACAACTTCAAGGCGATCTCGTTGGCCTGCTCGCGTTGCATGCCCATGTTGGCCACGGCATGGCCCACTTCCACGCCCAAACGGGCCTCCATGGGGGTTGCGCGATTACGGTATTTATTGCGGGTGGAGGCCATCTCCCACAGATGCCAGCCGCAGACGGTGCTCACCAGGGCATGGCAGGCGGTCTCTCTGAAAAGCATTTCGGTCATGGGGCCGGCATTGGCGAAACCATTGGAGGTATGCAGCAGTTTGCTGTTGCGGGCCAGGGCCTGGCCTGACATGGCGATGGGCCACAGCAATTCCCGGGTGGTGTTGGAGCCGTAGTTGAGGTGGAAGGGGAAATGCTGGTTGAAGATGGCGCCGTGGATCAGAAGCCCATTGAGGCTGTAGGCCACAATTGTGACTGCCACGCCTTCCGAACCGCCGCACCAGCCGCCGTAAATGGGACCGGTCAGGTTTCCGGTGTAGCAGCCATACTGGGCATAATGCACCGAGCGGTTGAGCAGGGTATCGGCGGTTTTAAATTCGGTTAGCGATCCCACCAAACGGGCATCGGTTGTGCGAACGCCCCAGGCGTTGTCAGAGACGGCAATCTGGCCGGAATCATGCTCGGCCGTGCCCACGGCCACGAAAAAAGTGCCGGGGCGTCCCGCCTGTTTGGCCGCCAGGCGCATGTTGTAGATGTGCTGGATACAACCGTTAATTTCGGTGGGACCACCGGATTCGATCAATTGACCGATCGCATTTTCCAGGATCGGGGCGCAGAATCCGTCCAAAAGCGGTTCCTTGAGATAGGCTGCGCACATGGAATGATGCAGGTGTTCGTCAACCGTTATATCCGGGCTGTAGATGCAAAACGGCGGTTCGGTATCTTCCACCTGGCGATGCTTCCACAGTTTGGCATCTTTGCCCGCGCCCACCCAGTACTGGTCTTTGGCCATATACAAAGCTTCCTTGATTTCCTCATCGGTGACCTGGATAATGCGGTGCGAATCGGTGTTGTAAACACCAACTTCCCGGAAAAGGTCCCAGCCGGCCTGCCAGATCCGATCCGCCATATCATCGTCGGCCGGCACCGGCGTAGCGGGATCATACTTTATTTCGTATTTTTTGATCAGCTTTTTCAGGGTCGGGGTAAACAGTTTGGGTAAAAAATCATCTTCTTCAATATGGGGACCGGTTTTAGACCTTTCCATCATTTCCCATATACGATAGGCTGTGGTCATGTTTCTCCTCCCATCAGCGGCGTCTTTCCGGAGTTGGCACCTCCCCGTGCAGACGTTCAGCCGTTATACCGGTTCCTAATCGAGCGTATCGGAATCGGCTTTGTATTTATTCCTTCGGTTCGATGGTATTTGCGGGCCATGGCACCGAATAAACTTAATCTTTCAAGGCGGCCATCTTTTGGGATGCACAATTGGCGTCTTCACAATAGAGATCGGCCCCGATCTTGTCCGCCCACATCTGGGACGTGGGGGCGCCGCCGATCACCACCTTGTATTTGTCGCGTAGGCCTTTGTCTTTTAAAAATTCGACAATTTCCTGCTGGCGCGGTATGGTGGTGGTCATCAGGGAGGATGCACCGATGAAATCGGCTTCCATCTCCTCGGCGGCTTTGATAAAATCCAGCGAATCCACATCATAGCCGAGATCCTTGACTTCAAAACCGTTGGTCTCCAGCATCAGTTTGACGATATTTTTTCCGATTTCATGCAGATCACCTTTGACAACGCCAATGACCACCTTGCCTTTGATAAGCACCCGATCAAGGGTATCCAGCTCAGGCTTGACGATATCCACTACGGCGGTCAAGGCCTCTCCGGCCAGCATAACCTCGGGCAGGAATATATCTAGGTTAGCGAACAGATCACCGACGCGCTGCATCGTTTGGGTCAATTTGTCCAAGATCTCCAGCGGATCGGTTCCACCCGCCAGTATTTCACGGGCCATGGCCTCGCTCTCCTCCTTTTCGCCGTCTTCCACAAGTTTGCTCAACTGGTCCAATGACATGATTTTCCTCCTGGTATATGTTGAACTGGTATTAAGTTAATAATCAAACTGCTTGTATGTGCAAAACCCTGCAGGAATTGAAAATTGAAGATTGCAAATTGAATATTTGTGGATGTCGCTCTCCGAGCCGTAGGTGCTGTAAGCCTCTACGAGCCGGAGGCTGCGCTCTGTCTTTTTTTAAGATGGAAAGAATCCCAGTTTGTCCAGATTAGGTTTATAAAATATTATTAATATTTTTGTCAAGCAATTATTAATATTTTCTTATTGACATTCTGGACCAGTCGGTTATCATATGAATCATTCGCAAAAAAGGTGCTGATCCTGGGCGCCGTGACCCGGTAAAACGCTTATGAAAAAAGAAGAAGCATATGAAGAATTACGGGTGCGCATCATCACCAACAGTGTCGCCCCCGGGGAGATCCTCAAAGAAAAGGATTTGATGGCTCAGCTTGCCATCGGCCGTTCTCCGTTGCGTGAGATCCTTTTCCGGCTGCAGGAGGAAAACCTGATCAAACCTTTGCCCCGGCTGGGTTACATGGTGACCACGCTGGATATTTTCGAAGTGCGCGAACTGGTGGAGTTGCGCCGGGAGTTGGAGGGCTATGCCGGGTACCTCGCGGCCCAGCGTATCACCACCGAGCAGCTGGCAGACTTGCGCACCATGATGCGTGAGGCGGAGACAGAAACCGGCGAGACGCAAGACGTTTCTAATATCACGGAATATTTCGACACCCGCTTTCACAGTCTGCTCTACCAGGCGGCCGGCAACCAGAAACTGGTGAAGGTCCTGCAGGACCTGCACATTGTCATGCTCAGAATCTGGTTTCATGTGGGTTTGGACGCTATCGGTTTCGCCCATCAGGCCCAAAACCTTTATCAGGTGATGGAGGCCCTGGAGCAGAAAGATCCGGCGAATGCCCGTGCGGCCATGGAGGACCACGTCGATATATATGCGGCCCAGATTAAGGAGAAATTCCTGTAAGGAGCCAAAACCATGATCAGCGGACTCAAATCCCTGTGCGTTCCAACTTATCAATTGCTGACACCGGAGCAGATAAAGTCGTTTCACACCGCCACCCTTGAACTGCTGGAAACGGTGGGCGTCGATGTTCACCATGACGGGGCCCGGCAAATGCTGGCCGATGCCGGCGGCCGGCTTAAAGAGGGCCATAGGGTCCGGATCCCCAACTGGCTGGTGGAAGCCGCCATCCAAAGCGCCCCGTCCCGGATTACCATCTACGACCGGCTGGGCAAGGAAGCCATGCGCCTTGAAGGCCGACGTGTCCATTACGGCACGGGTACGGACCTGATCAAAACCTACGACCTTGAAACCGGTGAATTGCGCCAGTCCCGGCTCAAGGACGTGGCCGCCGCCGCCCGAATCAGCGATGCCCTTCAACATATCGATTTTATCGGGTCCTATGCCCTTCCCGGTGATTCGCCTGCCAACCTGATGTATTTGGATTCGTTCAAAACCGAACTTGAAAGCTCCATCAAACCGATTTTTTATACCGCTGCCGGACTAGAGGACATCACCTATATCAACGCCATGGCCGCCGCAGCCGTCGGCGGTGAAGCGGCCTTGCAGGAAAATCCGATCCACATCCACTATGCCGAACCGTTGAGCCCGCTAACCCACAGTTTCGGTGCGGTACAGAAGCTTTTTTTCTGCGCCGATCACGGCATTCCCATCAACTACACGCCCGGCATGATGTCCGGCGCCAGCGTGCCGGTGACCCTGGCCGGGGCCATCACCGTGGGCAACGCCGAGGCTCTCAGCGGCCTGGTGATGCATCAGCTGCGGGCCAAAGGTGCGCCCATCGTCTCCGGATTCGGCATGTCCACCATGGACATGCGGACTTCCACCTGTGTCTACGGGTGTCCCGAATACCGCCTGGCGCTTTCAGCCTGTGCCGATCTCTACCATCACTACGGCCTGCCCATGTGGGGCACCGCCGGTGTGAGCGATGCCAACTGCCTGGATCAACAGGCCGGCCTGGAATGGGGCATCTCGATTATGGCGGAGGCTATGCACGGCGCCAACCTCGTCCACGATATCGGCTATCTTGGCCAGGGACTTATCGGTCATCCCGGGGGATTGGTCATGTGTGATGAGATCATTAGCTACGTGAAACGGTTTGTTCGCGGGTTCGACCTGGACGATGCCCATATCGGCCTGGACGTGATCCGAGAAGTGGGCCCCGGCGGGGAGTTCCTTTCAACCGATCAGACCATGGAGATGTATAAAACCGAACACTGGCTGCCGGACCAGTGCAACCGGGACAACCTGGACACCTGGCTCATTAAGGGCCGCAAAGACTGGGCCGCAATGTCCACCGAAAAGGCCCGTGAAATATTGAAAACCCACAGGCCGGCACCGTTGAGTGACGCGGCCGCCGCCACACTTAGCGAGATCCGCAGGGAAGCCGCAAAAAAACTGAGGGACCACCATTTTAGGTCTTAGGGCGGATGGGTCCTTTAAGGAAATATGACCATCACCTGGTATGGCGGAATATGATTCCTTTGACCTCGAGACCGGTCGACTCAGGGAATCCACATTGAAAGACTGCTGTTCTGTGCCGACCACCACATTCCCGTCACCTACACACCGGGTATGATGTCCGACGCCACCGGGCCGGTCACCCTAGCAGGCGCGTTGGCGCTGGGCAATGCCGAAGCGTTGAGCGGCCTTGTCATGCATCAGCTTCGATCAAAAGGTGCCCCCATCTTTCCAGGCATCGGTATGGCCGTAATGGACATGGCCAGGGTCACATGTATTTACGGCTGTCCCGAATATCGCCTGATTCTTTCGGCCTGTGCCGATTTGTACCGCCATTATCGAGTCCCCATGTGGGGCACCGCCGGAGTCACAGATGCCAATTGCCTGGTAGTGGTGGAGATGATAGGGACCCAGGGGTCCTTTCTTGACACCTGTTGATATATTAACTAATATTTTGCTTCCATATTACGACAGGCGAAATATCGTGATTAATTTGCTTGGACTGCCGTTGAATTTTGGACATACGGAGAATTGGACTTACCATCCGCATGAACGATAAAGAAAAAACCTATCACGAGATCCGCGAAGGGATCATCACCAATCGGATCCAACCAGGCGAGCGCCTGAACGAAAAAGATCTTATGGATGCCTATGACATTGGGCGCACGCCGTTGCGGGAGATATTTCTGCAACTGCGCGAAGAGGGACTGATCGAAATCATTCCCAAAGTGGGCACCCATGTGACACGGGTCGAGATTCAGGAGATTCGGAACGTGATTGAAGTGCGCCGCTGGATGGAGCAATTGGTGGGGCGCCTGGCGGCCGAACGCATCACCGCCGAACAGTTGTCCGAGCTGAAAGGCATCATCGATGCGGTGGATCGCCTGGCGCTGGATGATCGGGCCGAAGTGGACGCCCTCAACCGCTACGATGTCCGTTTTCACAACATCCTCTACCAAGCCACCGACAACCAGGTTTTACAGGAGATATTGCCCCGGCTCACGAGCAAAATGGCCCGTTTCTGGTACTATATCGGTTTTCAGGCCACTGAATTCCTTGGCCATTTCGATGACCTTCGGGGGCTGTTGAGCGCCCTTGAGAAACGGGATGCGGCCGGCGTCCAGCGAGCCCTGGACATCCACCTGGACCACTTTGTAACGAAAGTGAAACAGCAGATCCTCTGATCGCCCTTGGTGGTGTCAGAAGTGGCCCGGGCTCTTTTTGAAGGAAGAACTTCTAAATCCGGCCATCCAGCGAGTGTGTGTTAAACCAGCTTTACCACCCGTGCCGCTACCCGCTTCATGTTGGGATAGCCGCTGATGGGATCCAGATCCCGATCATCGGTGAGCCGATTGACATTGGCTTCATCCCAACCATGCCCGATCTGGATAACGCCACGAAGGATATCGTCGTCAGTCATGGTCTCGGCCTCCAGTTCGATGGACCCGATTTCGGTTTCCACACGGACGCGGTCCCCGTTTCCAATGCCCAGTTGCGCGGCATCGCTTGCGTTGATTTCCAGCAACGGTTTCTTGACCCGGCAGAGGCGGGGGATGTTGCGAAATCGGGAGTGATAATAGAGCGCATGGCGGGCACCGGTAATCAGCAGGAGCGGATAGGCGGAATGCACCGCCGTTACGTTTTCGGGGGGTATATAGATCGGCAGAGCCGGATGTCCCAATTCAGCCAGATCGGCTGAAACAAATTCGAACCGGCCTGAAGCGGTAGGCAAAGGTTGCCGACGGAATTTGGTGAAAGCTTTCGGTGCGTAGACAATCCCCTGGGGCGTGTCCTGAAGGGTTTCCAAGGCAATACCCGACGGTTTCAGCAACCAGCGGTTGACGGCGGTTTCATCCTTCCAGGGAAAATAGGCTTCCCCGATCCCGGTGCGGTGGGCCAGTTCGTGCCAGAAGGCGTATTCGCACTCAGTGCCATCCACCCGGGCCACCCTGTTGGCCAGGGCCACTGTTTGGCGGTGCGCGTAAAGATGCAGTTCCGAACGTTCCAGAAAACTTGCAGCCGGGAGCACATAGTGGGCCCGGCGTGCCGTTGCGGTCATGAAAAGATCCCTTACCACCAGCAGATCCAGTCGGTCAAGGGCCCGCTCGACCTTGCCTGTATTGGGATTGGTGAGCACCGGGTTGGCGCCTGTGACGATCAGCCCGCGCAGGGGGTAAGCGCCCCGGTCCATCATGACATCCATGGCCGACAGAGAATGACACTGCTTGCGAAAGTTGTACAGGGCGGGAAACCGGCTTCGGCCGATGGGGTCGAGGTCTTCGAGGGGCAGCGTGTGGTAAAGAGGCAGTTCGGACTGGACCATTGATTCGGGCCAAAAATCACCGCCGGGTCGGTCCAAGGCGCCGCAGAGACCACCCAGAGCGGCGATGACACGGATGGTATTGACACCGTTTGTCTGGTGTTCCAGTGAGATTCCGGGATAATTCGTCACCCGAGGGCGTGCGGTTGCAAACATGTCGCCCAACTCCTGTACCGCTTCCTTTGAAAGGCCGGTTTGGCCGGTCACGAAATCTGAGGTGAAGGGCTGGCAATAGGCGGAGAGCTCCTCGAAGCCGAGGGTATGGTTGGCCACAAATTTATGGTCATAGCTGTTATTGCGGATCACCTGCCGGATGATCCCCCAGGCCAGGGCCGCATCGGTGCCGGGTTGAATCTGGAGAAAACGGTGCGCCTTACGGGCGGCGGCCGTTCGCCGAGGATCGATCACCACCAGACGGGCCCCTTTTTTCAGTGCACGGTTGATGGCCCACATATAGGGCGGGTGGGAGTGGTCCGGATTGGCGCCCCACAAGACGATGAGGCGGGCACGGGCAAAATCCGGGCAGGGGTTGTAGTACCCCTGGGTCATGCGGTATGCCAGATAACGGGAAACCCAGCAGACCGATTCGGCCGAGAAATAGTTGGGTGAGCCGAAGGCATGAATAAAGCGGCGCGCGTAATTTTCCTGCTGCTGGAAACCGATGGCCTCTCCGGTCCACACCCCCATTGACCTCGCCCCGTGGTTGTGCTTGATGCCCCCCATGGCCCCGGTAATTTGCGCCATGGCCTCGGAGTAAGAGATCGGTTCAAACGAACCGGAGGCGCACCGTTTCAAGGGTGTCACGAGCCGGTCGGGATGGTACAGCAAATCAACGGCAGCCGAGGCTTTGGGGCACAGTCGGCCGTGGCTTTCCACATCACCGGTGAGCCCCGTGATCTTCGTGATGCGGCCGTCTCGGATATGGCAGTTGATACCGCAGCGCATGTCGCACTGACGGCACAAGGTGGGCACGACCCCATTTTCGATAACGGTGTGTACGGCCATTGATCCCCCGCGTTTAAATCGGCTTCATAGTATTCAAAGGAAAATACCTTCCTTCAAAATTCTGCGGTTCCTTGTTCTGCGAATCGATATTCAAGGGCCTGCGATTCAGCATAAGGAACAGTTTTAAGACCGTGCATCGGTTCACAATTCATTTCACCGGCTTTGCCTGAGGCCGTTAATTGCCAAAGCTGACTCCTTCCAAATCTTTTTCGGCCCGGGCGTAGATGGCGTCGATGCGCTGCTTTTTTTCGTCGTGCAACCGCCTGACCGGATGGGTGCGCAGCAGATCGCGCGCTTTTTCCACTGCCCGTCTGTCCAGATCGGGAGCGCCCGCTTCGATCCAGGCATCCGGATGGTTCCGGTCGGACAACTGCGGCAGCCAGTGCTCCTGCCTGAGACGGCGGGCGGTTTCTTTCTGGGCCAGAAAATGGCCTCCCGGGCCCACCCGGGAGATGACATCCAGACCGATCTGATCCGGGCCGATCTCAAACCCGCGTACCATGCGCTTGACCCAGCTGATCAGTTCCGCCCCCATCACAATGCCGGCCGGCGATCCAATGAGACCCTGACCGAGATATCCCACGTCGTGAACCAGGTTGCAGCCGTCCATCGCCCCACACGGGCAGTTCATAAAAGTGATACAGATCGCAGCAGGCCGAATGGGTCAGGCGTTCATCCGGGCTGCCGTATACGGTGGTGCCCCTGTGCATGTCCATGGGTGTGGCGCTGAAACCGGAAATCATGGGTGCCCCTTTGCATCTGAGCTGGTGGATCACCAGACCGCTCAGGGCTTCCGCATTGGCGGTGGCAATGGCCCCGGCCAGGGTCACCGGGCCGGTGGCGCCTGACATGAGTGCCGGCACGTAATTGAGGGGGATGCCGTTGTCGGCGCAGCAGAGCAGCTTGTCAACGGCCCCTGCCGAGTGGACCAGCGGACTCATCGGTTCGGCATAATGAATCAGAAAGGGGTTTTCACGCAGCCGGTCCTGCCCGCCGGCCGCTACGGCCGCCATGGCGATGATGTATTCCAGATCCTGGCGAGCGGCTGCGGTGAAGTAGACAGGCTTGGGCGAGTGGGTGATCAGCGCCTTGAATTCGGCGATAAACGCCAGGTTGCCGGGTACATCCTGGGGGAAGGCATGGGAAGCGATAAAATCGATTTCCTCCAGGGCATCGGCCACCACGGCGGCATCGATCACGTCCTGCAGGCACGCCGGCCGCAATCGGCCGGTTTCCATGTCGCACGTATGGAGCAAATCGGTTCCCAGTCCGTAGTGCACTAGGCGGCCTTCAAGACGCATGGCTTCTCGGCCTTCGCGGTCGTAAATCGTCACCGACGATGGGGCACTGCGGATGGCCATTTCCACCAGTGCGGCCGGTATGCGCACCAGTTGGTCCGGATCGAGCCGGCAGCCCGCATCCGCCAGCATCCTGCGTGCTTCATCGTGGAGTACCCGGACACCCACGGTGTCGAGTAGCTCCAGCGTTGCCTGATGCAGTGTCCGGATCTGCGGTTGGGTCAACAGACAGTACCGTGGCCGGCACAGGGTTTCGGGGCTATCAGCCATTTTTTTCCTTTTTTTATTGACAAGCAAAATTAATATATATAAGCATATATATTAATTGTCAACGCTAAAATTTGCATACATCCACTGACAGGAGAATTTTATGAGTACGATACTGGAAGAAATCATCCGCGCCACCGTCGATGGAGACGAGGAAAAAACCGTTGCGTTGGCTCGTCAGGCCATGGCAGACGGTATGGAGCCGTTTGATGTCATTCAAAACGGCTATGCACGCGGTATGGAGATTGTCGGCGAAAAATTCGCCACGTTGGAGTATTTTCTGCCCGAAGTGATGTTGGCCGCCGATGCCTTGACCGCCGCCATCGACTACCTCAAGCCCTATCTCAAGGATCGCGGGGAGCAAAGCTCCCGGGGGACCATCGTCATTGCCACCATCCAGGGGGATCTGCACGATCTGGGGAAAAACATCATCAAAATCATGCTGAAAGCGGCCGGTTTTTCCGTGCATGACCTGGGTGCGGACGTGGCGGTGCGGGATCTGATCGACAAAGCCGAAGCGGTTCAGGCGGACATCATCGCCGCTTCGGCAATCCTGACCACCACCATGAACCACATGCCCGACATCGACGGTATTTTAAAAGAGCTGGGCATCCGTGACCGCTACATGATCATGCTGGGCGGTGCGCCGGTGATCCCCCGGTGGGCTAAAGAGGCCGGGGCAGACGGTTACGGTGAAGACGCATTAGAGGCCGTTGAGATGGCACGCCGATTGATGCAGAAAAAACGAGGAGGTGAATAGTCATGCTTGGATTCTGGGAGGTCATGGATCGTTGTGACAGGGGACCGCTTCACAAGGAGAAACAATATGACATGCAGCTTGCCCGGGCGGCGCGGAAACAGGCCGTGGCGTTCGACATTCGTTTCGACCCCCAATCGGTAATCCCCGACGACGATGATCTGGCGGATCGTCTTTACCAGGCCGCTCTGGTTTTTTTTGTGGAAAACGGGGTTTACTGCCGGGACACGGGCCGCATGGTGCGCTTTTCCCGCCGGGAGGTGGAGGAAGCGGTGAAAAATGCGCCCCGCAGTATTACTTACGGCCAGGGACGGGACACGGCCGTGATGACCTCCCGGAAGGTGGAAGACGCCAAACCGCCCTTTATCACCATGACACCGGTGGGCACACCCGTCGCCGAAGAGCGCTTCGTGGCCATGGTGCAAAGCTTTGCCCAGGAACCCCTGGCCCAGACCTTTTCCAGCGCTTTCAGTCAGACCGTCAACGGCCGAGTCATCAAGGCCGGTTCGCCCCAGGAGACCGAGGCGGCCATCTGGAACGTCGTCAAACTGCGGGAAGCGGCCCGTCTCGCCGGTCGACCGACCATCGGCATCCACAACCTGGTTACCAATGCCGAGGCCACGGACGCCACTCTGGCTGCCATACAACCGGCCTATGGCGTGCTGCCCAACGACGGTCTGGGCATCGCCGCTATTTCCGAGTTGAAGGTGGATTATGAGCGGTTGAAGAAAGTGGTGTTCTGCCGTCACAGCGGCCACAACATATACGGCCTTTACGGCCCACTGATGGGGGGCTTTGCCGGCGGTGTCGAAACGACGGCCATCGTCCATGTGGCCCATCACTTTTTAGGCCTGCTGATATACGGGGCCCAGTGGCACTGTGGATTTCCCCTGCACCTGCACTACGGGTGCAACAGTTCGCGGGACCTGTTGTGGCTCATAGCCGTTACTTCCCAGGCCCTCAGCCGCAACACCCGTACGCCGATCTCGGTCAGCCCCTTTTCGGCTGCCGGCCCCTGCACCGACATGGTGGTCCAGGAGATGTGCGCCATTTCCATTGCGGCAACCGTTTCGGGAGCCAACCTGCTGGCCTGTGCGCCGGCTCGGAACCGGCATCCGGAGCGGGGCACCGGCATGGAGGCGCGCATCTGCGCCGAAGCCGGCCACCTGGCGGCCCGGCAGGGTTTGACCCGTGCTGAAGCGAACCGGGTGGTGACCTCGCTTCTGTCCCTTTACGAAGAGAAATTGGCCGATGCGCCTCTGGGTCTGTGCTTTACCGAGTGCTACGATCTGGATCGGCTGCAGCCTACCCGGGAATATGTGGATCTGTACGATAGCTTCAAAGCGCAGGTCGGCGACATGGGATTGGATTATTCCTTGTTGTAGGGTTCGGGGCGAAGCTCCATAAGCGCGAATTTGTTTTTCCATGAGGCACTGACAAACTGAACATCGAATGTTTGGCCTTCATCTTTGAAAACAAGCCTGTATAGCATAAATACAACGCGTAAATATTTACAAATAACTTGGCACTTATGGGCCTAGCCTCGTCTGTTCAGGCGGGATAAACTTCCACCGCTTACCGCGATTCCCCGGCGAGGCGTTCAATTTCGTGCTATCGGCGGTTTCGCGCCATATACACCTCAAGACGCTCCACAAGCAGCGAACAGGGCAAGGTCAGGGCCAAATACAACACCGTAAT
The DNA here is from genome assembly GCA_945787595.1 of uncultured Desulfobacterales bacterium. The sequence continues at coordinate 14,446 of CALZJV010000217.1, forward strand.
TGTGATCCAGATTTCCATGGTCAGCAAAGTGCTGGTCATCAACTCTGTTCCTTGAAAGGTGAGTTCCTGTATCGAGATCACCGAAACGATGGAGGAATCCTTGATCAGTGAAATAAACTGCCCGGCCAGGGGGGGTAGTATCCGCTGATAAGCCTGAGGCAGGATGACGTAGCGCATCTGCTGCCATCGGGACAGCCCCAGCGCATAGGACGCTTCCCACTGGCCCCGGTTGATGGATTGAATTCCGGAACGCACGATTTCGGTAATGTAGGCGCCTTCGAAAATGGCAAGGGTCAGCAGAGCGGAAAAAAAGGCGGTGATAAAACGGGAGGGAGCGAAGCAAAAAGCCGTCAGGT
>CALZJV010000218.1 GCA_945787595.1 uncultured Desulfobacterales bacterium
CCTGGAAGCCACGGATGTTCAGTAAAATTTGTTTCCAAAGGGGCGACCAATGATGTACGCAAGGAAGCGCAATTTTTCTGACAGGCGATCCGGAAAAAATAGGCGCAGGTTTTTTAGTCTGCATCGATTCCACTACAAAGGTCCTGAAAGAAGGGCCCGACAAGATCGAAGATCTCAGTTGGAAAGACGAGATGGCTATATAAGAATCGACAAATGGTCGAGTGTCAATATGCAGGATTTAAAGATTGCAAAATATTTAGATCCCCACTGAATGATCTTGCATGTTTGTTTAAAACCCATCCTGATATCTAAAAATAACCCCGCATAAATCCGTATCAATCCCTAAGGGCTCACTCAAAAATAACTTAAAATTTAGGACGCCGATCCATCCCGTCCGGCTGGGTTGCGGAAGCTCGAAATCCGCCGCGGCAAATTTCAGTGCTTCCGCGTCTTGCAGGCCGGACACCTCAACCTCCAATTCAAAGGATTTTTCCACTCGGGCCGGTCAGGCGGTCCTGCGTTTCGGGTAAGGCTGGAATGTGAAAAGTATTTCATAAAATCTGGGTGTTTTAATTCATAATTTGCTTTCGTCGCAGTCTCTGAATAATCCATATGCCATTGTAATAATTAGCTAAAGAATCTTGACCGAGTTTCAGCACGATTATTGCAATTTGAAAGTCAGTTAAATCAGTTGGAGAGGGGAACCTATAAGGCAAGGAGGATTTAGAGTGAAAAAGGTGACTTTAATCATATTAATGCATTTCGCGCTGGCCTCTAATGTATTTTCATACACAGTTATCACAGATCCTGACGTTTTCTATACCTTCTTTGAAAAACCGGCAAAAGTTATAGATTTCACAGAACTCAAGGATGGCAGCTCCTATAATAGCTTGCCAGGCAGATTCGAACCGGGCGCCTTTGAGACATCCGGATCAGATTGCATAAACTACCATGCTGGAGATCTTAAAGCATTGAAAGTCGGACCCAGTGCCTTTTCAAATACGTGGTCTTTTCTGGGAGCTGAACCTGTGCAAGCACATGCATTTTGTGATGCTATCCTGTGGTTTGATCAAGGAATATCAACCGGTGATTACAGTTTGACTGTGTCGACAAACACCGGACGATCACAACCTTTTGCGATGTACACAAATAAAGGTTTTATGGGTATTATTCCGGATACTCCCCAAGAAACCCTTTTTATATTTGAAAATCTTCACTTTATATTCAGTTTTGAAACAGAATTCTCAAAAGCGGCCCCTGTTTCTGAATCGAGGGTCTCATTTATGGCACAAATTGAAATTAACTGATAGTCCGGTTGTTGTCCGGAAAATCAAAGTTTCAAAACCATTCATTATTTGGGGTTGAGTTAGCCGGCAGAAGCTGGTAAATGACAAGTTTATGGGAAAGCACAAAAGACTCACCTCCATTGAAATACTCTTATTACTGGCGATTATTGCAGTTCTTGTCGTGTGGCTGTTCCCAAGGTTTTTAAAAATGCTTGACTCCAATTCTGCTACCATCGGATCTGTAAAACCGTATATCGGAGTCGCTTTTCCAATTGGGAGCTCAAGCAAAAATATGTTTTTTGACCTCAGTTATCCTCTGGTTACGGATTTTCGCCAGACCTGATGCTGTTGCCTGCCTGCTTTTTGTGGTTGGCGGAATCTATCATGATGATCTTTCAAACCGCCTAAATTTTTTCGCAATTAGATCGTATAATAGGGAAAAGTATTTCTTAGTGTGAAATTGTTTTCATAAAAATGAAGCACAATCAACCGTTTTTAGAAAGGATCTAATTCTCTATTAGTCTTAATAACTAATTGAAATATTATCAGAATCGATCACTGTTAATAAAAATGGCATAGAGATTGCTTTTAATGCCTCTGAGAGCAGGTCAGAACCGATTTTGATCATTTGCTTTCTTCCTTAACGTGGTGGCTCATCGCCTAAGTGAGCCACCTTTTTTTATCATTTATTATTTCCCTTCCTTCTCTTGACATATAAAATCGCAGCTGATAATTCTGTCTATCTATTATTTTTTCCCATTGGCAATGGTGTTTTGCTTAAATACCTATTTGAACTTAAAGGAGAGTCTATGAGTTCAACAAATTCATATGTTTACATCAATGATGATGAGGTAGAGTTAAAACAGATTATTATCAGATATGGGAATTTAAGGAGGATGAGGAAATTTACCGTCAGTGAGGCCGAAAAGCGGGGATTGGTCAAGGTGGAATCGGGGCCGCATGCGTTGAGCGGTGATAAATTCTCCAAAGCGATCGCTATCCTTGATAAAGAAGTGCGATTGTGCCTCTCAACGAAGAAAATGGAGTATTGATCCGTTCAATTACGATTGTGTAGGGTCATCTTTTTCCGGAAAACCCGGCAGCTTTTCTTGCTCGCTTTCCATCCGGCAAATATTCTCGATTATCTGAATCACTTCCTGTTTTATGTTGGGACCTCCGGTTGATTTTGAGCCTGTGAAATATATTGCCTCGACTTGGTTGTTAATCATCCATTTCCGGATTAAGGCGGAGGCCAAATTAAGTGGATTTTCGTTTAAATCGACATGGAGATATGGCCGGTTGTGCTTTTCAGCATAATCTTTCACTATTTTTAATCCAATCGTAAGGCTACCATGGGTTAAAATAGCGGCAGCGTCGGAATCAAGCACATTTCTCTCTATCCGGTCCGAAAAGTCAACAGCAGCTGATTCTTTTACACTGTACTTATCCGGTAAGATACCCTCATCCGTTCTTCGCGTCTTATAAGTCCAGCCACTGTGCGGGATATTAAGTTTTATAGCGGCATCCAGAGCAGCTCTCTCGACCCCGGGCTGGCCTCCTGATATGATTTTTTTAATCATTTGATTGACGTATTTGATGATCTGCAAGCTCCTAGCAACGGATTGCCCAATCAATTCAATTCCATCTCACATTCTTATATCAGGAGCACGCTTTTAGCAAGTAGAAGTAATATAACTGTTTCGTCCTTCGGCAAAAAATGCATACGTATCCGAACAGTCTTAGGTAATTATGTCATTTCTCAAAGATGTTTAATAGGAGTATAAAAATGTCAAGTATCACAGATCGAATGGTCCGGGCCGCTAAACTGGATGTCAACCTATATGAAGAAGTAGAAGCGGACAAGCAGGCCATGGGACAAGCCATGGCAGTGGTTGTTCTATCCAGTTTGGCTGCCGGTATCGGGAGTATTAGTACTACCGGAATCGGTGGACTCCTCCTTGGAACCGTCGGTGCCCTTATCGGGTGGTTTATCTGGGCGTTTATTACCTATTTTGTGGGGACTAAACTATTGCCGGAGCCCCAGACGAAGGCCGACTACGGGGAGCTTTTGCGAACGATCGGTTTTTCAAGTTCGCCGGGCGTGTTGCGTATCCTGGGGATTGTACCTATTCTGGGACCGATCATCTTTATTGTATGTGGAATCTGGATGCTGGTGGCCATGATCATCGCCGTAAGACAAGCCCTTGATTACAAGAGCACATGGCGTGCGGTCGGCGTCTGCATTATCGGTTGGATAACACAGATGGTCTTGTTTTGGATAGTCTTTTCGGTATTTGGGCAATCGTCGGTTTAGACGCCTCTTATCCCGGATTATTCTTGCACTTTTTAAAGTGCCCGAAGGCATCCAAACTCTCATAATTGATTGTATAGAGCGGATCGATTATATTTTTTTGAAAAAACGCATCGGTCATGGATTCACCCGTATAAAGCAGGTCTACCAAACTGTCAGTCGGAATTTTTTCAAAGCAATCCTGGCAGGTAAAAAAACTTTCAAAAATGAAAATTTGGCCGCCGGCGGAATAGAGCTTTTTCAGGTTGCCTTGTGTGATCGTATGAGAACAGGTGATCCAGGTCTTGGGGGACGTATGATAGTCTGCCCCATCTCCCAATAGTTGGGTAAAATTATAATTACTGTCCATCAAAGGACTGATAAAATTCTCTTGAAACTGCATGTCCGTCATGGGTCTGCTTGATCCGATCAATTCAGACAAATCATCCCTGGATAAAATCATATCAAGACAGGATTCACAGAAACATTTACCCAAAACGATGGATATCAGGCCCGAAGCCATATAGTATCGATAAATCAAATTCGGTTGGGCTAAATGGGGGCAAACCAACCAGGTGTTCTTCTCCGAATCTTTTTTCGGGATATCTATTGGCGGATTCCAGGCAATATTTTTCGCAAAATTTGGTGCCCCAATTGCGATGGCACCGTTTTTCCATTCAGGTTTATCTATAATGAATAAAGATTTTTCGGTTCTGTTCAGATTCGCTCCCATACTAACACCCTCCATAAACATTTCGGATAACACGAGTCACAGCTTCGAAATTCTAAAGCAAGATTCGGACCAATTCGGGACGGGAAAATAAGTCCTTAATTTTCAAATAGTTGATTCGAATATTGCTTAAGCTGGTTTCTTGCAGGCGCCAAAATTTTGATGATAAATGTCAATTCGGCCCCAAATTCCAAAGAAAAACTTCCTTCGGGGGTGCCCAAAAAAACGATAATTTATTCTAACATTGAGAAACTGGTTCTTTGAGCCAAGATCCTTTATGGTTATAGCGGACAATCTGTCAGCGTAAAAAGCGATTATTTATCTCGGACAGACTCAAAGATCCGATAAGATGGCTTCCGCCAGGCTGCTCGCCCGCTCAAAAGGATCTGTCTCGTATTGATCTTGCGGCATATTAGCGTTATTTCCAATAATCACAAAATAAAGCGATTGAATCAAAAAGAACATCCAGATGCCCAGCACCCAGTCTAATGCAGAACCGGGAGTGAACACGGCCGCCTGGATTCCACCAAGAACACAGAGCAGCAGTTCTACAAAGAGCTTTTTCCCGCAAGGAATTTGAAAACAGACTCCACTGCGAATCCAGCTGATGACAACCAAAAATAAAAGATAAAAGGAGGCAATGGAATCCACCAGAAAGGACGTCGCAAAAAGGAGCAGCAGCGGGAATCCAATGGACAGAATCGGTTTTTTGCTCCAACGACTCAACAGCAGTGAGTAGCCTGCCGCATACAGCCACAGGGTCAGGTAAATTACGCTCGACCCATGGAGCACATCATTCAGTGCAAGGTTGGCGGGGATAAAGGACAGTCCGCAAATCAGGCCAAAGAAAATGGTTGTTCGGATTGGATGCTGTGATCTTATCATGTCGCAATACCTCCTGTTAGTGCGTCCTTGCGCTTCAACAACTCCAATTCAATCTCATGATCAGTTAGCTCTATATAACCATCATCGGAAATCGGATCGATCACAGCTTTTTGCCACTGTTGCATCTGTGTCTTGTGGAGATATTCGGCTGTTCGGTGTTTGAGTTGTTCATATCTGAGACGCTGCTGCTGCAGGTGGTTTTTAAACTGTATCATTTCTTGATCCAACGTTTTCAAATGACTACCAAGATCCTCTCTCAGATCTTCCAGAGGTTTCATTTTCCTGATGAGTGTCCGGGCAATGTCATCCTTATTCATGCGGAGGGCCACCGTCAGATCACAATCTAGTGCTTCCCATTGCTGTTTATATCCAGCCAGATCCTTTAGCACTTGAATGTGGGATGTCTTCATTTTGCTGAGTTTAGCCTGTTTGCGATTAAGTGCTTCCTCCATATCCCTCAGATGTTGTTTGAGCAATAACCTTCGATCTTCCAGCTGATCCATGACTCCATGAATGTCGGCCTTAAAGATTTTTACGATTCTGGATATAATGGCCATGATTCCTCCTGTTGGTTGTTTTCGTTCAGATGGATAGGGTCTGCTTGTTAAACATATACCTTTAACTTTTGGGAGTCGGCCCCATGGCCCGCCCTGGGCACACCCGCTTAACCTGATGATACGCAGGGCGGGACTCCGTGTTCGTCAAGAATCCAAGTGTTTACTGGCGGCGGCCGCTATAACCTTCAAATTGAAGGGCCTTGGAATTGGACTTTTGCTTTTGCCGCACTGCCGCCGGCGCTCCCCTAAACGTGTCTTTTACATAGGTTTCCAGCTCTTTGAGATCTTTATCTAGATTTTCAGCTACTTGGGCCGACCCGACTGCCGCGTTTATCGCTTGCCGTTCTTCGTAGTATTGATCTATTTTTTTCAACGCCCTTTGTTTTTCGCCGGATTTTATATCAGCAGCCACTTCCTGTTTAAGGTGGTTAAAATCTTCATTGATGACTTTGTCCGACCAGCTCGTCTTATTGATGGAAGAATAAACCTTTTTCGGATCATTTATGCATGCAATTTTGAAGGATTCCTCCAGGGCGGTATCGTAAGCCCGGCTGCCGTAGTGATAGCTGAGTTTAATCTTATTGAGCTCAAAAGTCTTTTGGCCTGTCGTCGGAACCTTAAGCGTTAAAAACAGATTACGGGTTTGTCCGGAACGCAGATTGCCAGGGTAAAAAATCATATGGCCGTTTTGATTGGTTATCGGATATCCGGCCGCATCGGCCAGGGTGATTCCGCTACTCATAGGTATTTGAACCTTCACACCGGTCAAAGCCGCTGTTTGGGTATTGTAAAATTCTTTTTGGAATACCTCGGCAAACGCTGCCGGATTCTCCAGATAATAATAGCTGCCGGTTCCCCGGTCGGCGATGGCTGTCATCAAATGCTCATTGAATTCGACTCCTACACCCACCGTGCTGACGGCAAACTCCTTTTCAACAGCGACAGCGGCAATGTCGGACAGCGCCTTGGCATCTGTTAATCCTTTGTTGGCAAGGCCGTCGGAGATTAGAATGACTTTGGCAGCATTTGTACGGCGGCTGGCGGAGATAAGGATGTCAATTCCAGCCTGCAAGCCGGCGCCAAGATTGGTCCCTCCGCCGGCCCGAATTGCGTTGACTGCCGAGGCTAGGTGGACCCGGTTGGTATCGGTGACGTTGGACAGCCCGGAGGCGATGTGAACACCGTCCGAATATGCGATCAGCGCAAAGCGATCTTCGGCCGACAGACTAGACAATAACTCCAACACCGCCCGGCGGGCATCCTCGATTTTGCGACCTTTCATCGAACCGCTGCGATCGAGGACGATCACCATGTCCACATTTCGGGTTTCCCGGTCGTTAGTTGCCGGCAACTCTGCGGCCTGCAGGCTGAGATTCAGCCCCACAGTGCCGTCGGACCCCTGAAGGACTTTGTTTTGAATGAGATGGCCGGAGAGCCTCAGATTGCCATCATCTTTCGCATGATGGCGGGCCGGGCCGGGAATCCAATTCGATCGCAATACACTGATCGTGTCGGATGAATAGGCCATGGCCACACCGGTGGCGGCGATAAGAACGGAGATCAGCAGAAAATTTTTCAATCGTGTTTGTTTCATCATATGCTCCTTTCGGTTTATGAGGTGGTATTGACATTACTTCGTGATCTGGTTCCATTCTACTTGAAATCCCGCCAGACACAATTCAAAGAAGTGTAAAAGAAATTGGAAGAATTTTTACATAACTTTTACTTTGAATTTGTGAACATCTGATATACTCTAGAGCTGATTCACCGGAGACGGAGAATCGAAAATATTCAGTCATTAATTTCAGGCAATTCCAATTTATGACTTTTGAGGGGAAATGTTCGAATGAGAGAATCCAAAGCCCGGATACTTGTCGTTGAAGATGATGCGGCTTTGCTGCAGGGTCTTCTGGACGTACTAGTCTTTAACGGTTTTGACGTAAAAGGTGTAGCGGATGGCGGTCAGGGACTCCAAGCAGGCCTGGCAGAACGATTTGACCTGATTCTACTGGACGTGATGCTGCCCACCCTGGACGGATTTACGATATGCAAAGAGATTCGCAGCAAGATACCGGGGCAGGGGATTATTATCATCACGGCCAAAGGGGCGGAAGATGACGTTGTTATGGGGTTTAAATGCGGGGCGGATGACTATATCGCCAAACCCTTTTCCCTGCGGGAGGTCATGGTGCGGGTTGAAGCTGTTTTGCGGCGCACCGGGAAAAATCTGGCGGATGAAGAAATTCACTGCCGAGGCATTTTTTTTGACGGTAGGAACCTGGTGGCGAAGATTGAGGACCAAGCCGTGGAACTTACCCGTAAAGAGATGGATATTATGATTTTTCTGCACCGCCACCGTGACAGAATCGTCTCGAAAAAGGAACTTCTGACCGAAGTGTGGCATTATGCCGACGCCGACATCGAAACCCGTACTGTTGATATACATTTGCTTAAGCTGCGAAAAAAAATTTCAGCTCTGATAGGAGATACACCTTTGATTTCAACTATTCGGGGTGAAGGGTACCGGCTGGAGACAGAGTGACAGGAAGCGGGTTGCGGGATGCGGGATGCGGGATGCAGGTTGCAGGTCGCGGGTTGTGGGTTGGAGAATGATTGAATACTTTCGATTCAATATTCAATTCCGGCAAGGGGCCAGCGTCGCTTAGACAATTGTCACCTTTACATGGCGAAACTCAAAATGCAAAAACTTAAACTTCTAATACTGATTTTTTCGATGGCACTTTGCCTACCGCTTGCCTTTTTTGTTTTTAAAACCTACCGCGGGCTGGAGCAGGAAGAAGCAGCAACGTTGCGCTATTTCGCAGAAACCCTTTTTGACGAGATGGAACAGGCATTAGCGGTGCTGGTGCAAAATGAAGAAGGCCGCGCCATCGATGAATTCAATTATCATCTATTCCCGTCCGGACGGCAACAGCCAGCCGGCAAACCGCAGCAGTCCCCTTTGTCTCAAATACCGCGACAAAACTATATACTCGGCTATTTTCAGAATAACCCGGACGGCTCGTTTCAAACTCCACTGGTGGAAACCGGTGGTCAGATACCCCCCGATCGCGCCAACCTGATATCAGAGCTGAAAGATGCCAACGACGTCTTTAACCGTAAACGGGTGACGGTGACCGATAAAATTAAATCCCGGCCGGCTGAAATTGTGGCGGAAAAAGAAAGTAAACAAAAAACCGGCTTTGCCGACAAATATCTGGATTTATCGCGCAGCCAGCGCTCTAAAGCATATCTGGGGCAAACAGAGAAGAGACTTGAAAAGATTACCGTCGGTCAGGCAGCCAATATTGCCAAACAGGAGTTGCCGCAGGTGATGAGCAGTGCTCCCGTTAGCGGTCAAATCGAAGATTATAAGGATGACCGCAGAATGGCCGAAGGTTGGGCAGCACGCAAAGCGCCGAGCGTTAAAAAGCGGCGATTGGCAGAATCCTTGATGGAGGAATCGGCAACTGCCTTTAAACCGGCCCCCGTTGCAGACATCGATGAAGCGGCCGGTTTTCAGGTGGAGGTGGCGCCTTTGCGCGCTGTCTTTTTAAACGATGCCCAGATCTTTATTTTTCGACGGATTATGATTAACAATCAGATATATCGTCAGGGATTTGTTCTGGGGGTTGAGGCTTTTTTAGACTATCTAACCCGAACATATTTTCTGACGCAAGCTGAGCGTCGTGGACCAGGGGCGTGAAGCTAAAGCGGTGCAAATCGGAGTTATCTCCCATAATGCCGATTTCATTCTCAACCGTGGCTTCCCCTCTCCCTTCAGTTTTTTAAAGGCCTCGTTGACCTGCGATCGGATTCCACGGTCCGAAGGGCGCAAAACACTGACCGCCATGCTGATTGTGCTGGCCGTTATCGTTTTGATGGGTTTGTTTGCTATTTACCGTAGTGTCCGGGCCATTGTAGATCTTTCCGAGCGACGTTCCCAATTTGTTTCTTCGGTTACCCACGAATTGAAAACACCGCTGACCAATATCCGGATGTATATCGAGATGCTGGAACAGGGCATCGCCGCAAACCCGGAGCGCGAACAGGAATATTTCCGGATTCTGGACTCGGAAGGTGTCCGCCTGTCTCGACTCATCAACAATGTTCTGGAATTGTCCAAATTGGAAAAAAACCAGCGGCATATCCATCTGCAAACCGGCACTTTTGAAGAGGTGATCGCGGAAACGCAGGCGCTAATGGCCGAAAAACTCAAACAGGAAGGATTCACCTTAACCGTGACGCCGGCTCGGCTTCGGCCTTTTAAATATGACCGCGAAGTGATGATACAGGTATTGATCAACCTGATTGAAAACAGCATGAAATTCGGCAAGAGCTCGTCTGAACGCAAGTTAGCTATACGAACCACGCAAGAGCCGGATGGGGTGAAAATCATGGTGTCCGACACCGGACCCGGTATTCCCCGCCATGCCTTAAAAAAAATCTTCAACGACTTTTACCGGGTGGATAACTAACTCCCTTACGCGCGCCACCGGCGGCACCGGAATCGGTCTGGCCCTGGTAAAAAAATTCGTTGACCTGATGGGTGGGACCGTAACCGCTGCCGACAACAATGGGCCCGGGTGCACCATCACCATCCGCCTGCCGGCCTAAAGTGATTCAGAAATAGAGAGTTGATTATTTTTTTAGGATGAATATCCTATTATTGTCTGCCTAATAAATGCTTACTTATATCGAACATTTTATAATAGGTCTAAAATACAATAGGGAAAAATAGCACATGACATTTGTGAACCGTGACCATAAAAAGCATCATCGAATGAGACAAAAGCAATGGATTCTTCTGCTTTCTTGCGTCATGATCGCGCTACCGTGCCTGGCCGACATTGCTGCGGATGACCGTAAATTTGCCGACGCAGAGAAAAAGGAAATCGTCTACCGCATGTACGCCGGGTATAAAAAAGATTTTCCGGAAGTCAGGGATATCTCACCACAGCAGGCGATGGAGTTGATGAATCAGGGAAGGGCTGTATTTGTCGACATCCGCAAGCCGGCGGAAATGGCTGTTTCAACGTTACACGGCGCCGTCTCCGAACAGGATTTTTTAAACCATACCGATCAATACAAGGATAAAACTATCGTCGGTTATTGCACCATTAGCTACCGCAGCGGCGTGTTCGCGCGTGAAATGGCCGAAAAGGGAATCAAAGTTGTAAACCTTCAGGGAGGTATCCTGGCCTGGATCCTGGAAGGAGGCAAAGTATACGACGAAGGCGGCAAACCTGTCAAACGCGTTCATGTTTACGGTGACATGTGGGATTATGCCCCGACCGGTTGGGAAAGCGTTAAGTTCAGCCTGTGGGAGCAACTTTTGTAAGGCCTATCATTGGCATTCAACATCTGACACAACTCTGCAGACAGCGATTTGGCGGAACCTTTGACTTTGAACCTCGAACCTGGAGCCAATCATGATCAAACCGATTTACCTGGACTACAATGGAACGACGCCCCATGACCCGGAAGTGATCGAGGCCATGCGGCCGTATTTCGAAACCGAATTCGGCAACCCTTCCAGCTCACATTGGTACGGCATTAAACCCAAACAGGCCGTGGAGACTGCCCGCAGACAGGTGGCCGGCATCCTAAACTGCAGCCCAACCGAGGTTTTTTTTACCAGCGGCGGCACGGAATCGAACAATCACGCCATCCTTGGTGTGGCGCGGCGGTTCAGGGAAAAGGGAAATCATATCATCACCAGCAGCTTCGAACACCCGGCAGTGCTCGAGGTTTGCCGATATCTTGAATCGGAAGCATTCGAAACCACTTACCTGCCGGTCAATGAAGCCGGCCTGGTGGACCCTGCCGATGTGGCCAGAGCCGTCCGTCCCACAACCATCCTGATCACTATTATGCACGCCAACAACGAAGTCGGGACCGTGCAGCCGATCGCTGAAATCAGCCGTATTGCAAAAAAACACGGCATCGTCATGCATACGGACGCCGCTCAATCGGTGGGTAAGATCCTGACCGATGTAGAAGCGCTGGGGGTGGATCTGCTCTCGGTGGCCGGTCACAAAGTGTATGCACCTAAAGGCATCGGAGCGTTGTATGTGCGCCCGCCGTTGTTACCTGAAAAATTCTGTTACGGTGCCGGGCAGGAAATGGGGTGGCGGGCTGGAACCGAGAACCTGCTGGAAATCGTCGGGCTGGGAAAAGCCTGTGAAATTGCACAGCGGGATCTGGCAAAAAATATGGCCCATATGAAATCTCTGCGTGAGCGTTTACATGAGGGGCTTTTGAGCCGGATTTCCAGTATTCGCCTTAACGGCCATGTCCAACACCGCCTTCCCAATACGTTGAGCCTTTCCTTCAGGGGGCAGGAAGCCAACCGCATCCTGGAAAATATCGGCCTCGAGGTGGCCGCATCCGCCGGCGCTGCCTGCCACTCCGACTCCGTGGAAATCTCCCACGTCCTGGAAGCCATGGACGTCCCCCTGGAATGGGCCAAAGGTACTCTGCGGTTCAGTGTCGGCCGGATGACCACCGAAGCGGAGGTCGACCAAACGATCCATGTGGTGGCTGAGGCCTTACGTCAATCGAATGGTGCTGGATAAAGGAGCGGCATGGCTGTTCGGTGCCCAACCTTGACGCCTTGGATCTGAAGCCCTCCGGTTTTTGCAACGAGTAAAGTTGCAGTCATTTGCATTCAATGTTATTTGGCAATCGATGTTACCCTGCAACCGAGTGCCTTAACGATGTCGCCGGGAGCCATTTTGAGCATCATACCCCGCTGTCCGGCGTTGATCAGGACCTCCCCGTTGCTGAGGATGCTGTTTTCCATCACGGTCCCCAGCTGCTGCTGCGTGCCGAAAGGGCTGATTCCGCCGACCAGATACCCTGTCAGCCGTTCGGCGGTTTTGATATCGACCATGGCGGTACGTTTGATCCCGAGAGAGGATGCCAGTTTCTTGAGATCCAATTCCCTATGCCCGGGCAGCAGCGCCAGGCAGTAACTCTTTCGATCCAATTCCACCACCAGCGTCTTTATAGTGCGCTCAAGCGGGTAACCGGTCGCCCTTGCGGCAAATTCAGCACCTTTCTCATGGTGTTCGTATTTGACCACCTCGTAATGGATCTCTTTTTTTTTCAGATATGCAATCGCGCGGGTGGACACGGGGCCTCGCTGGTTGTGGATAAAAACTCAGAGATACGGCCACATCTTAGGCTATGACACTTTGAGTTTCTTGATAGGACGGTAGGGGTATTTAAACGGCAACTCCGTATTCTTCTTTAATAAACTTCAAGTTCTCTATTGCATTATCATATTTGGTCTTGCCGTAATTGTAATAATCGAATTCGATTTTAGAGATATTGAGTTGAATCAGGCTCCACAAAAACCAGTAAATATCCGGAAATGGTTTGAACAGATCGATAAGGAAAAGGGTCCGATCAAACCTGTCGCCACTACAGTATTCTCCAACAATGCCCTTTTCCGCCTCACGGGGAACCAGGATCTCCTGGAACATGTCCGCGATATCATAGTATCTGGGTGCCATTCCGGCATACTCCCAATCGATGATATACATGGGCGCATCGTACCGGTCGCGTGCATCGTCGTTGATCAGGATAAAATTGTCGGCCAGCAGGTCATTGTGGCAAGGTGTATATTCACTTTGCGGGATGTTGATGATGCTCGAAAGCTTGACCAGGCGTTCAATGGTCCCCGAAATATCGAATTCCTCGTATTCAACATTGAGCCGGTTGAGAATGGCCGACATTTTCATTACTTCCACGAGGGGATTGAAAATCTGTTTCAGCTGTACCCCGCTCGAATGGATTTTTCGGATTGGCGCCACGATTTTGGGATAGAGCGACGTGTTTAAAAAATCCTCATTGGTGAGAACGATGGAATCTCCGATAAACTCCACAATGGTAACCCCGAGCTCAGGCATATATTTGATCATATTGGATGCGACGCCGACCCTGGCCATTTCCTGAATCGTATGAGCCTCGTAGTCACGGTTGATGAACAGATCTGTTTTATCGCCATAAATCCGAACCGTGTAATCTCCTTTTTCCGACTGAATGCGGAACAGTTTGTTGGTTATCCCGCCGCTGAGTTGAGTGATCTGGATATCGAGGCCTTTCCAGTCCGGTAAAAGTCGATGGCATACTTCCGTTGTAAATTCCTGGTCCAATAGTCGTGTTGTGTCGGACATGTCGATTCCCTCTTTCTGGGTTTAAAAAAATTTGCACAGTCAATTGCCGATCCGGCAGTCTCTGGAACGCTCTTCGCGACCCTTCCACCGATTCTATCGGCTTATATTCAATGCAGCAAATATAAACGGAATCAATATAACGGTGGTAGTTACTGAGTCAATCCTTTTTTTAGTCAAGGTCTCAACCTAGTATTGGGGTGTTGAAAATTTGCTCTTAAATAGACCCATATGGGCTTATTTTAAATCTCATTTTTATTTTGGCTTGCTAAATGTTTCAGCATATCGAACATCCGGGTTCTATTCACAAAAAACTTGACAGCTCCTCCCTCAGGGATGTAAGTAAACTAACCAACAAGGAGTTTAATCAAAAATTCCAATAAATATTCCGGCTAAGGGGTGTTTGGCTTGCCACATAGGTTCATAAACCAGTTAAGCGTATGCCATTGCCAGGCCGGCAAACCAATGGGGGATTTTATCTTTTTCTGCACTGCTGTATAAACATCTATAGCTTTATGCCGGATAAACTGAAAATTTGGTTGGATGTTAACCCTAAAACCATGAAAGGAGAAAGATACTATGAAAAGACG
>CALZJV010000219.1 GCA_945787595.1 uncultured Desulfobacterales bacterium
GCAGTCTTGACTGTTGCCAAACCAACCATAAATTTATGTAAGTTTTGCAGAACAGGCACGACAATAGCTTGAATCGAAAACCGATGTGTGCCAAGTCTTGCATTACGGTCGGCACATGTCTTAAGGAGCGATTAAAATGATGATTAACCGGATTATATTGGCACTTTTAATGTCATTCTATATGGTTACCGCTTCCTTTGGCCAGCAATCCTTCGCATCGACCGAGGTCGCTGTGGATAACCGTATTTACGGCGAGTTACTAAAAAAGTACGTTAGTAATGGAAAAGTCGATTATGCGGGCTTTAAATCCGAAGAAGCGAAGTTGGACCGGTATCTCAAAATTCTTGAAAACGTGGACCCTGACAAACTATCTCACGATGAACAGTTTGCCTTCTATGCCAATGCCTATAACGCCTGGACCATAAAATTGATTTTGAGCGGCTATCCCGGTGTCAGGTCCATCAAAGATCTGGGTACCCTTCTCAAGAGTCCCTGGAAAAAGAAGATCGTTCGCATTGACGGGGAGGTAATTTCCCTGGACCATGTTGAGCACGAAATTCTTAGACCGCGTTATAAGGACCCCAGGGTTCATTTTGCCATTAACTGTGCCGCCAAGAGTTGCCCGCCCTTGCAGCCGGAACCCTTTAGTGGAGACATTTTAGACCAACAACTGAATAATTCCACCCGATCCTTCATCAATGATCAGAATAGCTATAGGCTGAAGGACAATGAACTTTATGTCAGCAGGATTTTCAAATGGTTCTCTGAGGATTTCAATGATGATGCCTTCGGTTTTTTCCTCAAGTACGCCACCAAAGATCTGAAAAAAGAATTGGAAACGAAATCAGATCGGATAAGCGTGAAATATCTGCAGTATGACTGGTCGTTGAATGGGATGTAGGCGGAAAGGACGAATGATGAATGACGAATGTCGAATGTCGAATTAAGGAATTCTTTCTATTTTATTTGTTAAAAAAAGCAGAGCGACACGCGGCGCAAGCGCCTGCGCTGCGCGAGCGACATCCACCATTCGTCATTCGTCATTCCATGTAGTTTCACACGAGGTGTCGGGTATCAGGAATGCGAGTCGCTAAATCCTGAAACCTGAACACTGAAACCTGAAACCTTAAGTAAAGGAAATCCTCATGCCAAACTACGATTATGACATCGGCATCATCGGCGGGGGTGCGGGTGGTTTGACGGTTACAGCCGGAGCCGCCCAGCTGGGGGCCAAAACCCTTTTGGTTGAAAAAGAAGATGAACTGGGCGGTGATTGTCTTCATTTTGGGTGTGTTCCCAGCAAAACACTCATCAAAAGCGCACATGTCTACCATTTAATAAAAAATTCCCGCAAATTCGGGTTACCTGCCATGGACCTGCCGCCGGTGGATTTCCGCGAAATTTCAAAAAGAATACGATCGGTGATCGCGACCATCCAGCCCCACGATTCAAAGGAAAGATTTTGCAAACTTGGCGCCCAGGTAGAGTTCGGCCAGCCGACCTTTACCGATGAACACAGTATCCGGTTGAATGGAAATACCTATTCGGCCAAGGCTTGGGTTATTGCCACCGGCTCTTCGTCCTTCGCCCCTCCCATCAAAGGATTGGATAAGACGCCCCATATCACCAACAAAGAAATCTTTTACCTGGACCGCCTGCCTGAATCCATGGTCATTCTTGGTGGCGGTCCCATCGGCTGTGAGATGTCCCAGGCATTTAATCGTCTGGGAACCCGGGTTTATCTGGTGGATATGGCTCCCCAAATTTTGGGCAAAGAGGATCCGGATATGGCGGATCTTGTCAGGGATGTCCTCAGCTCGGAAGGGGTAGCGTTTTATCTCAATTCTGCCGTTGAGGAAGTCAAGGATCTTAGTAGCGAAAAAGAAGTCAGGATTAAAACAAAAGAAGGAAATACCATCAGCCTGAAGGCGGAAACCATCCTGGTTGCCGTGGGAAGAGGAGCCAATACAGATGGCCTTGGGCTTGAAGCAATCGGGGTCGAATATGATCACCTCGGAATAAAGGTCGATAATCGCCTCAGAACCAATCACAAACATATTTATGCCGCCGGTGATATTAATGGAGGCTATCAGTTTACCCATGCCGCCGGATATGAAGGCGGTATTGTGGTGAGCAATGCCATATTTCGTCTTCCCCGCAAAGCTGACTATACATTTCTGCCCTGGTGCACCTATACTGATCCGCCCCTCGGCAGTATCGGTATGAATGAAAGCAGTGCCGGCAAGGCCGGAATTGATTATAAGGTCTGGACCGAGGAATTTAAAGACAACGATCGCAGCCTGGCGGAGGGTGAATCGATCGGCAAGATCAAGATGATCCTGAATGAAAACGAAAAGCCCATTGGCGTTCAGATATTAGGTCCCCATGCCGGAGATTTGTTAGCTGAGTGGGTGGCCGTGCTCAACGGAAAAGTGAAACTATCCACCCTGGCGGCTGCGGTACATCCCTATCCGACCATCGGGGAAATAAATAAAAAGGTCGCCGGAACTTTTTTCTCGCCGAAGATATTTTCGGAAAAGATTCAAAAGGGGTTGAAGTTTTTCTTCCATCTTAAAGGAAGAGCCTGCACGGAAGATGTGTGCAGTGAATGATGAAAGAGCACTGGTAATAATCTCCATATATCGTTGATTGGTTGATTAGTTGAATGGTTAAGTGGTTGTAAATATGGATTTATCCCATATTTGCAAAACAATTGGACACTTCATGTTTTAACAATCGTAACACTCCAAAATAATGACTATAATTTACCTAATCAACCATTCAACCAGTAAACTACTCAACCAAGTCTGAACTCTAGCATATTAATAAGTATTTTGGTAAAGTTTAAGATAAACCACCAATACCCAAGCACCACCTGATCTTAAAATTGGGTCAAACAAATAAAAAATTCGAAATTCCAATGACCGAAACCAGGAAATTTGTATATTCAATCGCACCTCTTTGTTTTGAATTTGTAATTTTGGTCATTGGTTATTTTTTATTATTTGCGATTTGTTATTTGTTATTTTAAGCTTATACGGGCGAGGATTGTCTCATGAAAAACACCCCCTCCAACCAGAATACAGAACGGATGGCTCTAGCATCGGTGAGCACACCGGATCTGGCAATTGATTCGGGGGAGTGCTTGGCCCCGCAGCAAAGCGCGCCATGCATTATTGTAATTATGGGTGCAACCGGAGATTTAACCGACCGCAAACTGATTCCGGCGTTGTTTAATCTTTATCTCAACGGCGGACTGCCGGAATCGTTTCAAATTGTCGGCTGCGGGCGCACAGAGCTGAAAAGCTTTGAATTCAGAGAAAAGATGGAACTCGCCCTGAAAGCAGCCCGTGTATTGGATCAGGCCATGTGGCAAGCTTTTGCTGCCGCGCTTCACTATCAAATCATTGATTACGAGAACCCCGAAAGTTATGATCACCTGGCCCAGTACCTTAGAGACCTTGACCGCAAGAGCAACACCCGCGGAAACCGCATTTTTTATATTGCGCTGCCACCGATACTCTACAAGACAGTCGCCCAGATGATCGGTCGGGCAGGTATGAGCGCCGAGATGACCGACGGCAACGGTTGGTCGCGCATCGTCGTGGAAAAGCCCTTCGGCACCGATTTAAAGACAGCCGTGGATTTGGATCGCAGTCTGCATGAATATTTCATAGAGCGCCAGATTTTTAGAATCGATCATTACCTGGCGAAAGAAACCGTACAGAATGTATTGATGTTTCGCTTTGCCAATGCACTTTTTGAACCCATCTGGAACCGAAGATATGTTGACCATGTGATTATCACCGCCACCGAAACTCTCGGGGTGGAACATCGTGCCGGCTATTACGAGCACTCCGGTGTCCTGAGAGACATGTTTCAAAACCATATGATGCAATTGTTGGCCCTCACTGCCATGGAGCCTCCCTCAAGGTTTGAGGACGAACTGGTCAGAGATGAAAAAACCAAAGTATTTCGGGCACTCAGACCATTTCCTGTAAAATACCTGCAGGATTATCTTGTTCTGGGCCAGTATGCCGCCGGCAGCATCAACGGTACACCGGTGCCGGCCTATCGGGAGGAGCCCGACGTGGACCCGAACTCCATAACGCCCACCTTTGCCATGATGAAAGTTTACCTGGACAACTGGCGCTGGCAGGGAGTTCCCTTTTACATGACCTCCGGCAAACGTTTGAACAAAAAACTAACTGAAATTGCCATCCAGTTCAAGACGGTGCCCTATTCAATGTTTCGGCACGTTCTCGGGGAAGGCATTTTGGCCAATCGGTTAACGATGGGAATCCATCCGGAAGAGAAAATTACCCTGTCGTTTCAAACCAAAAATCCGGGTGCCCGGGTTTGCCTGCGCACAGTTACCATGGATTTCCACTACGATCAGAACTACACCGGACCGATTCTGGATGCCTATGAAAAAGTTTTAATAGACTGCATGCTGGGGGATCAAATGCTTTTCTGGCGACAGGACAGTGTTGAGCGATGTTGGTCCTTTCTAACCCCGATTTTAAATGAGTGCGAGACATGTGAGGGTCGGGAAAATTTTCTACATGCCTACGAATCAGGTAGCAAAGGCCCCCAGGCCATAGAAACGCTATTTAAGCGCAACAAAATTTGAAAATGCATCTTGCTAAAGCAAGTCTGTATAGTTTAATAACTCGAAGGAGTAACAACATGGAAGCCGGCAGCAATGAAATTTCACATACAAAAAACAAAACCGTCATAAAAGCTGTCATACTTGTGGCTTTTATCGTAACCGCCATCCTACTTGTTCAGTTTACACCCATTAAGGATTATCTGACCGAAGAAAAGTTAACCGGATTAAAAGACGCTGCCGGATGGTGGGGGCCCCTTGTTTTCATTGTAATGTATGCGGTGGGAATATGTTTTTTTTTGCCGGGAACGCTTTTAACCGGTTTGGGCGCCGCTCTTTTCGGTCCCTATCTGGGTACCGTGGTTAATTGGATGGGAGCCATGATCGGGGCTAGCGCTGCATTCCTGATTGGAAGAACATTAGGGAGAGAATATGCGGCTTCGCTGATCGGTGATAAATTAAAAAAATATGACGACGGCATTGAGCGCAATGGATTTGCGACCGTACTGTATCTGCGTCTGGTGTATTTTCCTTTCACACCCATGAATTTCGGTATGGGCCTGACAAAAGTACATTTTCGAGACTACTTTATCGGTACCGGCCTGGGAATCATTGTCGGAACATTTATTTTTACGTTTTTCATTGGAACATTAAAAGATGTCTGGTCATCCGGCAACTGGGCAGAGCTGATTTCTTTTAAGGTTTTTTTCTCGATTGCCCTGTTTACCTTCTCCTTTTTTATTCCTAAGATCATTAAAAAGATCAAGGCAGAATGATAAGGGTCATAGGCACCAAATCAATTAAATGCCGGCGCTGTTTCAATTAAAAAATATGGACAGAACATCCAGTAGGGTGATGTATGAAACGTATACTGGCCGCCGACATTGGCGGCACAAACAGTCGCTTTGCATATTTTACGATTGAAGAAAAAGGCACTTTGTCTTTTGTCGAAAGCCGCTGGATTGAAACCCGCAAATCTAGGTCTTTCTCCCACCTATTGACTTTGCTGAACAAAACAGACTTTTCCCTACCCCCAAGCCAATGCGATATGGCCGTGTTAGCTGTTGCCGGACCGGTAATCAAAGGCGTCTATAGCAATCCTCCCAACATCCCCTGGGATATCGACGTGTCCAATTGTATGGAAGATTTTCAATTGAAGCGCTGTTCTCTTATCAACGACTTCGCCGCCCAGGCCTATGCCTGCCGCTCACCAATAATTGACTCGGCCCGACAGGTTGTATCGGGAGAGATCGATTCCACTGCAACCCTGGCCGTTGTCGGTGCCGGGACAGGGCTGGGGATGGCCGCTTTAACACCGGATAATGCCGGTGGCTATGTAGTTGTGCCGTCTGAGGGAGGTCACTGTGCTTTTCCGTTCGAGTCACAGGCGGAGTTTGATTTTATGCAATTTTTGATAGATGAGCTGGAGGCTCCCTATGTGGAAGCCGAATTTGTCGTCTCCGGCAGAGGCTTGAGCCTGATACACCAATTTCTTACCGGAAATAAATTGACAGCGGCTGAGGTCGGTGCCGGGCTGTCGCAAGATTCGAAAACGCTTCGGTGGATGGCGCGCTTTTATGGCAGGACCTGCCGCAATTACGCCATCCAAGTACTTGCTCGGGGAGGTGTTTACCTTACCGGCGGGGTTGCGGCCAAGATACCGGATATAGTTATCCATCCTGAATTTAAGCGGCAATTTCACAGATCATTAACCATGTCGCCCATGCTGCAGAAGATCCCCGTCTATTTGAATCCCAATGAAGAAAGTGGACTGTGGGGGGCGGCATTCGCGGCTAAGTTAGATATAAGAAAATACGTTGGGGGTGGGGGGTGAATAAAGCCTAATTTGCGCTGATCCTCAGGCAGACTTGGAACCCATTTCCAACGAATTCAAATACCCCTGAAGTAAAGATCCGGGCCCAGCTTCCGGCTCGTAGAGCCTACAGCTCGGAGAGAGGTTAGAAGCCTACAGCTCGGAGAGAGGGAGGGCCCGGCTTTCAATGTTAGAATAAATATGGACGACCTCAAATATTGATGCTATAGCCTCTGTAATTGCCCGAAACGGCTAATGGCGCTCGGCGAGAGTTTATACCGTAATAGATGGAATTATGAAGGCTGCAAGATATAACGAATACACCCCACGTGGTGCGAAAGATTTAGGAGGAAATCTCAATGTCAAAGCTTATTGAGCTTGAAAAATTAGGTCAATCCGTGTGGTTTGATTATATTCGCCGCTCACTGATCACCTCGGGTGAGTTGCAAGCATTAATCGATAAGGGCGTCAGGGGAATTACCTCAAATCCGGCCATTTTTGAGAAAGCCATCGCAGGCAGCAATGATTATGACGAGGCAATCAAAGAGTTGATCCAAGCTGATAAAAGCATCAATGAAATTTATGAATCTCTGGCAATTGGCGATATCAGCATGGCTGCCGATATGCTTAGAAATATCTACGATTCTTCTGACGGCAGGGATGGTTATGTAAGCCTTGAAGTCAATCCGCATCTGGCCGACGAAACAGAGAAAACCACAGCTGAAGCCATCCGTCTGTTTGAAACCCTGAATCGACCCAACGTGATGATCAAAGTACCGGCCACTCCAGCCGGGATACCGGCAATCAGAGCACTGATCGGGGTCGGGGTAAATGTCAACGTAACCCTGATCTTTGGTTTGCAAAATTATATGGCCGTCGCCGAAGCTTATCTGGCCGGCCTCGAAAAATTACTCTCGTCCGGATCCTCCGTTAAAGGAGGACATCCGGCAGATCGGGTGGCATCGGTGGCATCGTTTTTTGTCAGCCGTGTTGATTCGGCGGTCGACAAGGCCTTAGAAAAAGCAAATGCAAAAGAGCTACAGGGCAAAATCGCCATTGCGAATTCAAAAATCGCCTATGCTGAATTTAAGAAGATATTTGACGGATCCCGCTGGGAACAATTAAAGAGCAAAGGTGCCCGGGTGCAGCGCGTATTGTGGGCCAGCACCGGTGTCAAGAATCCGGACTACCCGGATACCATCTACGTGGACGAACTTATCGGCCCGGATACGGTCAATACGCTGCCGCCTGAAACGGTTGACAATTTCATTGATCACGGCCGGGTCGCCGAAACCCTCACCCGGGGCGTGACGAAAGCGCAACAGCAAATCGCGAAACTGGCAGAACTGGGCATTGATTTAAATGCCATCACGCAGCAGCTCCAGGATGACGGTGTCGTGGCTTTTGCCAGGCCCTTTGATGCATTGATGCAAAGCATCGCCGAAAAGAGAGAGCGTCTGCTGGCAGCCTGAAGTCTGATGCAGCAAAGCGTAACGCTCAGAGGGCATAGAACCTCTGCAAATTTAGGCCTTACTAACCTTGAAAGGGAGTTATGGCTAGCAGGATATATTAATACAACAGGCGGCCTTCCATAACGAAATGAAAAATAAGAAGGAAAAAAAAGAATCTATGGACACCCGCAGGCATTTTTTTACAAAAATGATCCGGTTTCTTGCGGGCATCGGTCTTTTCTTTGGCCCCCTCTCAACTTCCGTTCACCGTGCTTGGGCCAAAACGAAACGAATCGTCCTGCCCAAAGGCACCAAAATGTCCAAACTGGTAAACAGCAATCCAGCCACCCTGGATACCCGCAATCTGGAAGTAATTCCTTTGGAAGATTTCGAGACCATGGGACTGACGGATCATCAGGTAAATCTGGACCAATGGCGCCTGGAGATTACCGGAGCAGTTCAAAAACCGCTCAAACTGACCTATGCTCAGCTTCTTAAATTGCCGCCTATTGAAAGGAATGTTCTCTTGATTTGTCCGGGATTTTTTACTAATCATGGACGATGGAAAGGTATTTCGATTGCGCAACTGTTGAAATTGACCGAAGCTGAAGAGGGAATCACCCATGTTTCCGTCCGTGGACCCGAGGGGCGCTATGCAAAACTGGAGCGGTTTCCGATAACAGAAATTATCTCCAATCAGGTTTTCCTGGCCTATCAGGTCAACGGGCAGGAGCTTCCCCGTAAGCATGGATTTCCCTTACGCACAGTGGCAGAAGATCACTATGGCTCTGAGTGGGTAAAATTCGTCCACCTCATCGAAGCGCACAAGATTGAAAGTTCACAATAGGTTCAACAATACTCCGTTACTTTTGATGCCTTAACAATTAAACCGGCTGTATTTTCCGGTCAGGGGCTATCAACAAGTCTTGAATCAAAAGGAGCAACCATGAATAAAACCGAATTCATCAACCAGGTCAAGGTTCAAGGCAACAAATATCAAATATTTGAAATAAACAGACTGGAAGAGAAGGGAATCGCAACGGTCAGCAGGCTGCCCTTTTCAATCAAAATTCTGGTTGAGAACCTTTTGCGCAAACTGGACGGCCGGATAGTCAGAGAAGAAGATCTGCTCAATATTGCCAAATGGAAAAAACGCTATCGTACACCTGTTGAGATTCCATATCACCCCGGCCGCGTATTGATGCAGGATTTTACCGGGGTGCCGGCAGTAGTGGACCTGGCCGCCATGCGCGATGCAGTTCGGGAGCTTGGCGGGGATCCTGCAAAAATAAATCCATTGGTGCCGGTGGATTTGATCGTCGATCACTCCGTCCAGGTGGATTATTTCGGCACTTCGGATGCTTTGACCAAAAACGTCGCCAAAGAATACGAACGAAATTCGGAAAGATATGCGCTGCTCAAATGGGCCCAGAAAAGCTTTGACAACTTTAACGTCGTACCGCCGAGTTCCGGGATCTGTCATCAGGTCAACCTCGAATATCTGGCACACGCAAAACGGTGGAGACGGAATCATTGCGTATCCGGACACCCTGGTCGGCACCGATTCGCACACCACCATGATAAACGGCCTTGGTGTCATGGGTTGGGGTGTCGGCGGCATCGAGGCCGAAGCGGTCATGCTCGGTCAACCCTATTACATGTCTATTCCCGAAGTCATCGGCGTAAAGATGAAGGGCGAGCTGCAAGAAGGTGTGACAGCCACGGATCTAGTACTGAAAGTCACCGAAATGCTCAGAGAGCACGGCGTGGTTGAAAAATTTGTAGAATACTTCGGCCCAGGCATGAAGAACCTGTCTGTCCCCGACAGGGCCACCATCTCCAACATGACGCCTGAATACGGTGCGACCATGGGATTTTTCCCGGTGGATGAAAAAACCATCGATTACCTGGTGATGACGAACCGTGCGCAACAGGCTCAATTGGTTGAGCACTGTGCCAAAGCCCTGGGTCTTTTTTATTCCCGTACCGAAGATCCCGAATACAGCGAAATTCTCGAACTGGATCTTGGCCAAGTTGTCCCATCCGTCGCCGGTCCTGCCAGACCCCAGGATAGAATCAGTCTACCGGATCTTAAGAGCGACTTCGCCAACATACTCGGATGCGACTACGAAAGGGATACCGATGTAGCAAATATTTCCACCTATCACGATGAATCGGGCAGCCGTGCCACCCGACCGGAGACCTGTGCCCCCAAAAAGAAGATTTGTAAAATCGTCGTCAATGGACAGCAGACAGAAATATGCGACGGCAGCATTGTGATTGCAGCCATCACCTCCTGTACAAATACGTCGAATCCGTTTGTCTTGCTGGGGGCCGGCCTGATAGCCAAAAAAGCCTTGGAAAAAGGCCTCAAGGTGCCGCAGGTTGTGAAAACATCTCTTGCGCCCGGCTCAAAGGTGGTGGTCGATTACCTTAAAGACGCCGAACTTCTCAAACCTCTCGAAACCCTTGGTTTCTATCTGGCCGGCTATGGCTGCACCACCTGTATCGGCAACAGCGGCCCTCTGCCTTCTGAGATTGATGACGCCATTACTGAAAATGACCTGACGGTCGCAGCCGTTCTTTCCGGAAACCGCAATTTTGAAGCCCGCATTCATCAGCGCGTCAAGGCAAATTTTCTGGCCTCACCCATGCTGGTGGTTGCCTTTGCGCTCGCCGGAAGGATTGATATCGATCTGACCACCGAACCCATTGCCCTGGGCACCAATGAAGAACCGGTGTATCTCAAAGATATCTGGCCGGATTCCAAGGAGATTGGGGACCTTGTCAACCAGCATGTGAAGCAACAGTTTTTTAAATCAGAGTATGACAAAATATTTGACGGTGACGAATTCTGGCAAAACCTGCAGGTGACGGAAAGTACCACGTTTCGCTGGGATGAAAATTCGACTTATATTAAGAAGCCGCCATATTTTGACGGATTCAGTCTGCAGCCGGCCCCATTAAGTAATATCAGGGATGCAAAGACATTGCTTCTCATGGGTGATTCAATCACAACCGACCACATATCGCCGGCCGGCGCCATCCCGCAAAACTATCCTGCGGGAAAATATTTAATGGATCAGAGTATCGCCCCGCAGGATTTTAATTCTTATGGCTCCAGAAGAGGCAACCATGAAGTCATGATGCGGGGCACTTTCGGCAATATTCGTATTAAAAACAGAATGATAGGTCAAAAAGAAGGCAGCTATACCCTCAAATATCCGGATGGTAGTGAGATGTTCATTTATGAGGCTGCGATGAAATACCAGGCCGAAACAATCCCGCTTGTTATTTTGGCAGGCAAAGAATACGGCTCAGGATCTTCCAGAGATTGGGCTGCCAAAGGAACCAACCTGCTTGGGATAAAGGCGGTCATCACCGAATCATTTGAACGGATCCATCGCAGCAACCTCGTCGGTATGGGCGTTCTGCCGCTGGTCTTTAAATCAGGAGACAGCTGGCAAAGCCTCGGTCTGGAAGGATCTGAAATATTTTCCATCAGCGGTATCGAAGATATAACTCCCCGCAAAGTTCTGAAGGTCAAAGCCGTCAAAGTAGACGGCCGTGAAATCAATTTTGAAGTTATCGCTCGGCTGGACACCGATGTGGATGTCGCTTATTTTGAAAACGACGGAATCCTGCCTTACGTTTTACGCAAAATATTGGCTGAAAACTAAGATACTGGTTGATAGTTGCTGGTAGCGTCGGACACCGTGCCCACTGAGTGGATCTTGATCACGACACGTAGGGTCGGCCACCGTGCCCACTGAGTGGATCTTGATCACGACACGTAGGGTCGGCCACCGTGCCGACATGTTGTACATGGATCAAGACGTGTAGAGTTTTCTCGGTACCGACCTGACCAGGCAGCCACGGTGGGCTGCCCTACTATATATGAGAGTTTCTGAATGTGGCTCTAAAACAAAGAAAAAATATTCGTCTTAAAAAAGAGGTGTATTCAAAGCAAAATCAAATTTTTAGTATTACTATTTGTACAAAAGATCGCAAATCCCTGTTTAAGAATAGAGACTGGGCAACAGTGATAATCGACACATTGCAAACAGGCCCATTCGGAAAAAATGTTAAATGCTATGCTTATTGCTTGATGCCAGATCATCTGCATCTCCAACTATCACCAATTGATGGCAATTTAATTGATCAAATAAACAGATGGAAAAGCTACACCACCAATCTACTACAAAAATCTGGACTGGAAGGACCCTGCTGGCAAAGAAGTTTTTATGACCATGCTTTGCGCAAGGACGAAGACATCAAATCCGTAGCCGAGTATATCGTTAATAATCCAGTCCGATCTAAATTAGTTAAAAATTGGAACGCTTATCCATTTTCTTGGCACAAGTGGCAGTAGGGTCGGCCACCGTGCCGACTTTAAGGGAGCAAGTACGGATATCGAAGAGCCGGCCACCGCGCCGGCCTCAAGAGGCAGCCACGGTGGGCTGGCCTACGCAACTTCTAATGGCAAGAGGAAAAACATCATGACAATCGAAGGGCAAATTCTAAAATCCAAAGACGGATCGCTAATAGTACCCGATCATCCCATTATATCCTATATCGAAGGTGACGGAATCGGGCCGGACATCTGGCAGGCGGCTCGCCTGGTAATGGACAGTGCCGTTCAAAAAGCCTACAGCGGCGAGCGACGGATCAACTGGCTTGAAGTGCTGGCCGGGGAAAAAGGTTTTCAGAAAACGGGCACCTGGCTTCCCGACGAGACCCTGGATGCAATCCAAAAAAACGTGGTGGCAATTAAGGGACCGATGACTACCCCGGTGGGAAAAGGAATTCGAAGCTTAAATGTCGCCATTCGGCAAAAACTGGACCTTTATGCCTGTGTGCGGCCGGTTAAATATATTGATCAGGTGCCGAGCCCCATGAAACATCCGGAAAACATCGACATGGTGGTCTTCAGGGAAAATACGGAAGATCTCTATGCCGGCATCGAATACCAGGCCGGCAGCCCTGAGGCCGACAAACTAAGGGCATTTTTAAACGAACAAATGGGTACCTCTTTGCAGGAGGAAACCGCGCTGGGTATCAAACCTATGAGCGCGAGAAATACCAAACGCCTGGTGGCTGCGGCCATTGCCTATGCCATCGACAATGATCGTCCGACCGTTACGTTGATGCACAAAGGCAACATCATGAAATTTACCGAAGCTGCTTTTGCTAAATGGGGCTACGAGGTCGCCCGCGAAAAATTCGGTAATCATACTATCACTGAAAGAGAACTTTACGATGACTACCAGGGCAAATTACCCAAAGGAAAAGTTTTAATCAAGGACCGCATTGCCGACATGCTGTTCCAGCAAGTCCTGCTGAGACCCGACGAATACCACGTGATTGCCACGCCTAACCTGAACGGTGACTATCTCTCGGATGCATTGGCCGCCCAGGTGGGTGGACTGGGTATGGCACCCGGTGCAAATATCGGCGACAACTGCGCAGTTTTTGAGGCTACCCACGGTACCGCACCCAAATACGCCGGTCTGGACAAGGTCAACCCAAGTTCCTTAATCCTGTCGGGGGCTATGATGCTCGACTATATGGATTGGCGGCAATCCGCCGATTTGATCCGGCAGGCGCTTCAGGCCACCATTAAATCAGGCACTGTAACCTACGACCTGGCCCGTCAGATCGAAGGTGCCAGGGAAGTGAAATGTTCGAAGTTTGCCCAAAGCATCGTGAAACACATGGGCTGATTACAGAAAACAGAGGTCAGAAGACGGAGGGCAGAGGACAGATATTTTGAAGTCGGAAGTGGGAAGGCGGAATTAGGAATGATAAAGCAGAGGGCATGGGGTGGAGCGCATAGCGTATAAAAGACTGATTTTTAAATAAGATTGTTACCAGGCTCCATGGGCTTTGCCTTTTTCCGACTTCCCCCCGGGGCGTAGGCATAGGCCCCTATGGGCCGGAGGCCGCATTCCGACTTCCGAATTCTTCGATATACTCTATGCCCTTTGCTCTATGCCCTTTTAACCCGTAACCCGTAACTTTATATCAGAGCACAGAAAACAGAGGCCAGATGACAGAATACAGATTACAGATGCCGGAAATCAGATTGCAAGGATAGTTCATTCCTGCAACCACTTGGATCCTCCTGCACCTTCCATTGAGCGATGTCTTCCTCTATGCACGATGCCCTTTGCTCTATGCCCTTTTGCCCGTAACCTGGAACCTTTCAGTTTAAATATGATGACAAAAAGACGTCAATTCGTTGTCTGCATCATCTTATTGACTATTGTGGCGACTACTGCCTGCAGTGCTCCTCCGCGTGCGCCGAGTCTGGGAGGGCTTTACAACGAACTGGCCCAAAACGAAGATCCCCGTCGCAATCCGGTGATACTCATCCCTGGGATCCTCGGTTCCAAACTGGTTGACAGGCCATCGCAGGTGATTGTGTGGGGAACCTTCGGTTTCGGCAATGCCAACCCCAACAGCGCTGAAGGTGCCCGTCTGGTTGCACTTCCCATGGCGAGGGCCAAAAAACTGAGCGAATTGCATGACAACGTCATCCCCACCGAAACCCTGGACAAAGTCGTCATCAGTTTCGGCGGCTATCCGCTGGTGCTTAATACCTACGCCTACATTTTGGGGGTCCTCGGCGTCGGTGGATATCGGGACCAGCAACAGGCTGAGCAGGGCGTCGTTGACTGGGGTGATCATCATTTTACCTGCTTTCAATTTGCCTACGATTGGCGGCGGGATATTGTCGAAAGCGCCATAAAACTAGATGGTTTCATTAAAGAAAAGAAGCAATATGTCGAACAGGAGCTTGAAAGGCGCTTCGGCATCACGGATCATGATGTTAAATTTGACATCATCGCCCATTCCATGGGCGGCTTGGTGGCCCGCTATTATCTGCGATACGGCGCCCGGGACCTTCCGGCAGATGGCAGCCTGCCGCAAATAACCTGGGCCGGAAGCCGCCATGTGAGCAATGTTGTCATGGTCGGCACCCCCAACGGAGGGGCCATGGATGCCATGCTGAAACTGATCGAAGGCTACCACCCTGCCCTGCTGTTGCCCAACTACCCGCCGGCAGTCATCGGCACCATGCCGTCCCTCTACCAAATGCTACCGCGCAGCCGACACGGAGTCTTGCAGGACAATCAGAGCCGTCCGGTTGATGATATTTTCGATCCTGAACTTTGGCGCAAAAACGGTTGGGGCTTGACAAATCCGAAGCAGGACAAGGTGCTGCGGATGTTACTGCCCAAAGCGGAAAACCCTGAAAACAGAAAGCAGATCACTTTTGAATATTTAACCAGAGTCCTAAACCGCGCCAAATTATTTACAAAGGCGATGGATGTCCCCGCCCGACCACCGGAAACTCTCCATCTCTATCTGGTCGCCGGTGATGCCGAAGACACGGATAAAGCGGCCCGTTTCGGCCAAAACGGCCAACTTACCGTTTCACAGAAGGGACCGGGAGATTCAGTCGTCCTGCGAAGCAGTGCACTGATGGATGAACGCGGTCCAGAAAGGCAAACATCCCGCCTGATTTCGCCCATCGGTTGGAAGCAGGTGCTCTTTTTATTTTCCGATCACAGCAATATTACCAATGATCCGGCATTTACCGATAATCTCCTGTATATTTTGCTGGAGAGTCCACGAGATAGTTAAATAAAATCTTGTTATTTGGATTGTAAGGGATGCAGCATAAAATCGACAGAATCTGTAAACGGATTAATCTGAATTCAACACCTATACTATGAGGAGCAAGGTTTTATGGAAACGTATTACAAACCGGAAGATCTTCCAAAATTTGAAGAAATCGGCAAAGAGGCCCCGGAGCTGGCAAAGAAATTTTTTGAATATTACGGCGCAGTTTTTGCCGAGGGCGAACTTAGCGAAAGAGAAAAAGCTCTTATTGCTTTAGCGGTCGCGCACACCATCCAGTGTCCGTACTGTATCGATGCTTACACTCAAGCCTGCCTGGAAAAGGGTTCTAACCTGGCGGAGATGACAGAGGCCGTTCATGTCGTAACGGCCATCAGAGGTGGCGCTTCCCTCGTTCACGGAATTCAGATGCGCAATCACGCTCAAAAATTGTCCATATAACTGAAGATGCTAATAAAGAAGAAATCATGAATGTCGTACCCTTTAAATCGACCATCGCTAAACATAATCTCGAATTGATCCGCAATGACTCGCATACACTGCAGATTAACCTGGGTTTGCTCTGTAATCAGCAGTGCCAGCACTGCCATTTGAATGCCGGACCGGGCCGCAGGGAAAACATGGATTTAGAGACTGTAGAAAAGGTAGTAAATTATGCCGAACGAAACGATTTTAAGACAATCGATATTACCGGCGGGGCACCTGAACTGAATCCAAATCTTGGTTATTTGATAGAAAAAATTTCACCTTTTGCATCAAGGATCATGCTACGTTCCAACCTCTCTGTTATGAAGGATAAGTTTGGCAATTTGGTAGATTTGTTGAAATCTTACCGCGTGGTCATTGTGGCCTCGTTTCCCTCCATAAATGTTACTCAGACCGATTCCCAGCGAGGCGATGGAATTTTTAAGGAAAGTATAGAAGTTCTAAAAAAATTGAACGGCTTAGGGTATGGATCAAATGATGCGGGTTTGGAACTCCATCTGGTATCCAACCCTACCGGAGCATATCTTCCCCCCACACAGAAACACGCTGAGAAAAGATTCCGGCAGGTTCTGGAAAAAAAGTGGGGCGTTGTATTCAATAACCTTTTTTGTTTTGCCAATGCACCGCTGGGAAGATTTCGTCAATGGCTGTTAAGATCAGGAAATTTTGAACCATACATGGCAAAGCTTTTAGATAGTTTCAATCCCGGTGCTGTAGAGGGACTCATGTGCCGAGCACAGGTATCAGTTTCATGGGATGGGTTTCTTTACGATTGTGACTTCAACATTGCGAGGGGACTTGCAATGGGCGGGCAAAATATCCACGTTTCTGAAATGAAGGGTCCTCCCCAACCGGGTAGTCAAATTATTACCGCAGATCATTGCTATACCTGCACGGCCGGCTCCGGGTTTACCTGAGGCGGTGCCATTAGAACCTGAGTTCAGGTTAACTCTTTTGAAAATACTCGCCGGGACCATAGGACGGGCCGGGAATCATAACCAGGATGGTGTCGAAAAACACATGGAGGTTCTTTCCCTCCACCTTTGATGGATTCAAAAAATTGGGCCAACGCCGCCCCGTCGCAAGAAACATATTACCAGCAAGATCCCTGGCCCTGTATCGTCAATACGGAAGTAAACTCAGGCAACTTCATCGTCAACCGGCAGCAGGAAACGATTCATCTGGTTGACTGGGAGATGCCCCGCTGGGGAGATCCCTCCCAAGACTTGTGCCACTTCTGTTCTCCATTGACAACGCTGTGGAAAATAAACTGGAGAATGGCGCAGGAGGAAAAAAGCAGGTTTTTGAAAACCTACAGCCGGCATTTACGAGATCGACATCTGCGGGATACGCTCATGGACCGGGTTAGGCTGCGCGATCCCTTTGTTTACCTGCGCGGAATTTCCTGGTCGGCCATGGGCTGGGTGGCATATCAGACCCGGTTTTCAGGCATGAAAAACCCGGATACCTGGGCCAAACTGCAGCAATATATGAACATAGAACTCATCCGCTCCCTGTTTGATCCGTTTATCCAAAATAAATCATAAGGAGGCAAGCTGTATCATGTCAAAGATATCCGGGAAGCTTGGCTCGCAGACTAGTCTAAGACAGTCTAACCGGCCTCGGGCAGTCCGGGGTATCACAGGCCTGCCCCTGTTCAAAAAAGACCAGTCCAAATTTTCTAAATTTTTTTGATTATGCTCTACCTGCCAGATGTTAACATATAGATTTGCTAAACAAATTTTCAAAGAGTGAAAAGTAAAGATCCGGGTCCAGAGGGCCCGGCTTTGGTCCACCCCTGAGGGGTGATATGGGTGAT
>CALZJV010000220.1 GCA_945787595.1 uncultured Desulfobacterales bacterium
TGATGAATCGCGACGGATATTAAGTTTATCCTGATGCTTTAGAAATCGAGGAATGGATTCTTATTAAATATTTTTTTGTCTGACAGGATAAACAAGATCAATTGGATTTTTTCACGGTTCCAACCGGAAACCGGAAATTCAAAATCTCTAAATAATTCCGTAAATCCTGTCTGCCCATGCAGCAGCGGTAAGAAATACAAAAAATGTTGTTTGAGATAATCTATTGATTCTTTTAACATTATCTTGTATAGTACCTTTATTATAAAATGACCAAACAATATTGAATCTAAATCCTGTGCCCACAAGGATAATAAAATGGTTCAGAGAGATTAAAATCCCGCTTCTCGGAAATGAGAGCGGGATTTTGTTTTTGTTATACGCAGAGAAAATGGGGCTTTTGGATACTGGAATGTTGGGTTAATGGTAACACTCGTCATATCACCTGAATATAGTGGATATTGAGAAAAAATTCTCGCATATTGGGATATTGCGAAAAAGTTCGCATTTTTCCGAATTCAATATATTACCGGATGTTATGTATGTAATTGTATTAATTAAACATTCATTTTTTCAATTGGTTTTTTGTTGTTGATATGGCGACTTTTTTCGCACTACTCAATGTAGCCAGTACACAGACTCTTTAAGCTTGAAGGATCCACGATGAACGTCAATGACCTTACCACCCACCTATTTGATCCCGCCCGGCTGGCCGCGTTGCGCACCGTGGCCCTGCTGGATACTCCCACCGAGGAAGCGTTTGACCGACTGTCTCGGCTGGCAGCTCGCTTTGTGAAGGCGCCAGTCGCTCTGGTCTCGCTTGTCGATGCTAATCGCCAGTTCTTCAAGAGTTGCATCGGCCTGCCTGAGCCGTGGCGTTCCCGTCGTGAGACGCCCCTGTCACATTCCTTCTGCCAGCACAACCGGGTTGCCGGTCATCCCTTGCTCATCGGGGATGCTCGGATGCACCCCCTCGTTAAGGACAACCTGGCGATTGTGGATCTGAATGTGATCGCGTATCTGGGCATTCCCCTGGTTACATCCGACGGCTACATCCTGGGTTCATTTTGTGTAATCGATTCGAAGCCGCGGAATTGGGGGAAAGAGGACGTCAGCGTCATCAAGGACTTGGCAGTAGCGGTGATGACCGAGATCCAGTTGCGAACGGAGATGGCAGCTCGATCCCGGGCCGAAGGGGATCGTGACAACCTTGCCGAGTTGAATACGCTCCTGCGCGAGGAGATCACCGCGCGGAAGCAGGCCGAGGAACAGCAGCGCCAGTTGGAGGCCCAGCTTCACCAGGCTCAAAAGATGGAAGCCATCGGCCGGCTGTCCGGAGGCGTGGCCCATGATTTGAACAACTTGCTCTCTCCCATCCTCGGTTACGGCGAGTTATTATCTGAAGATCCGGGCCTCAATGTTGAACAAAGGGAGTCTTTGAACGAAATCCTGAACTCCGGAATTCGCGCCCGAGATCTGGTGCGCCAGCTTCTGGCCTTCAGCCGCAAACAGATCCTGGAATTCAAGCCGTTGAACATCAACGAAACGATTGAAAATTTTAGCAAACTGCTGCGCCGTACCATTCCTGAAGACATTGAAATCAAGGCGGTCTTGTCACCGAATATCCGGCCTGTAATGGCCGATGTCAGTCAAATCGAACAGATCATCATGAACCTGGCGGTCAACGCCACCGATGCCATGCCGGACGGCGGCGTGTTAACCATTGAAACAATTATATCCGAACTCGACAAGGATTATGCGTTGACACATCCGGAAGTCGCCCCGGGGACGTATGTCATGCTGGCCGTCAGCGACACGGGCTGTGGCATGGATAAAGAGACTCGCGATCATATTTTCGAGCCATTTTTTTCTACAAAAGGCGAGCAGGGCACGGGTCTGGGATTGGCCACGATTTTTGGTATCGTCAAACAGCACTACGGCAGCATCTGGCTCTACAGCGAACCCAACAAAGGGACGACTTTCAAAATCTATCTGCCCATCACCGAGGAAACACCGGTTGAAGAGAAGGCTATCGGAAAAACGGCCACAGACCTGAAGGGAACCGAGACTATTTTATTGGCGGAGGACAATGAACAGGTGCGCCATCTGACCCACGCGATCCTCCAGCAACAGGGGTACACGGTTCTTACGGCGAAAGACGGCAATGAAGCGCTGACGACATTGGCGTCCCACGAAGGTTTGGTACACATGCTTTTAACCGATGTGGTCATGCCAGGGATGAACGGTAGGGAACTGTATGAGAAGGTGGCCCAAGAACGCCCGGGTCTGAAGGTGCTATACATGTCCGGCTACACCGACAATATCATCGCCCACCGCAGAGTGCTGGACAAAGGGATTCAGTTCATCCAAAAACCATTTTCAACAAAGGATTTGGCCTACAAAATCAGAGAGGTATTAAAGGATGAAGAGTGATCCGCAATATCGAGCGAGTGGCTAACAATCGCATCAACTCGGACTGGCAATTCTGGGTGAGCATCCTTGGTTCATAGCTGCACTGGATGCTGTGTCAGATTTGGGCTTGCCCCAGTGGTGTATCGGTGCAGGCGTTATCCGGAATGTTGTTTTCGATTATCTCGACGGAGGATCGACAACACCTATCAGAGATGTTGATGTTGCCTATTTTGATATATCGGATCTTTCAGAGCACAAAGACCGGGAATACGAAGACATCCTGAAAGTTCATATGCCCAATGTTCCATGGGAGGTTATTAATCAGGCGGCAGTACATTTGTGGTTTCACAAGAAGTTTGGATACCGAGTTCCTCCCGTGAATAGTATCGAGGAGGCTGTCGCCACTTGGCCGGAAACTTGTACGGCTGTTGCCGTGACAAAGGTACACAAAGATGAGTATAAAGTTTTTGCTCCGTGTGGACTGGAAGATCTGTTCGGAATGATAATTCGTCGGAATCCCGCACGAGTCGATGTGCGAACCTACAACTCCCGGATATAAAACTAGAAATACGATAAGTGTTGGAAATCGGTAAGAGTCATTAACGAGAAAGGCTAACAAAAGCGTTGAGCAGACGGCGTGAAAATTGCCATTAAAACTGGAAGGCCTTGATGGCGCTGCTCATGCCGAGCGTTTGGCGAGAAAGGAGGTGTGAAATTATGGAATAATAATAATTGGCAGAAAAATCTTAATGTTTGGAGAATCCCACGCTAATGGGCACTTATGTCCTGTGTCTAACTACATTTGCATCGTAGTGGGGTTGGAGAAGGCTAAGATGAAGAACATATTCGTATATGTGAAAGAAAAAAAGAGGAGGACAGTCAGATGCCAATGAAAAACAGTACATGTCGAATGAAAGCAATCTTTCTATTGTCCATGATGTTCTTTCTATGCGTTTTCGGGAGGAGGAAGTACTGATATCACGCTAGAACAGGCCTTAGCCGTTGTTTCAGCTGCTAGGGAAACAGCTGAAAAGCAAGGAACGTTAATGGACATTGCCGTTGTAGATGCCGGGGCGAACCTTAAGGCGTTTGTCCGCATGGACGGCGCTTTTTTGGGCAGCATAGATATTTCAATAAAGAAGGCGAAAACCGCACGTTTTTTCAACATGCCCACTGGAAAATTGGGTGAGTTGGCACAGCCTGGTAAGCCTTTGTATAACATCGAGTTTTCAAATGGTGGATTAATTACATTTCCCGGGGGTCTGCCTTTAAAAGACAAAAATGGAAACATTATTGGCGCTATTGGTGTCAGCGGCAGTAGCGTAGAAGACGATCATGAAGTTGCCTTGGCTGGTGCAGCGGCCTTGAAGAAGTAGGAAACCCAGGGGTATTTTTAGGGTAGAAGGTTCGTCAGAGACAAAAGGAGTCCCCACCTTTTGTCTCTGGCTATTGCATTTCCTATTCATCGAATATTCTACACGTTATTGGCACAATTGCCGAACCATCTATATGGCCGGTGCACCTGACGCCAAAAGCCGGGGTGTATAGGTGGTTGTGAGGCTTTCGAAAAGTGTCGGTGATTTAAAAATATCTTTGTATTTCCTGGCGCAGGTGACCGGCAGCGTTGGGAAGGGAGATCAATATGAACGAGACTGATATGCAAATTCAATGGCAGGATGGCTCCGGTGCGTCCGTTGTAATTGGCTACTTGAATCCTAACGGCCAGCAGTGCTGCGGTCATTGCAGAGTTTCCCCAGGGAGTTTCCCCAGGGGTCCGACCCGGGGCTCCCGGCATATGAGACGGGGTGCCCGAATGTTTACGCCCGACCCGGGGCTCCCGGATTCCGCAATTCCTTTGAGCCTATTTGGAGCTTTTGTTGGTGCCTATATTTGCAGACGAATGTCATCATGAATCTTTCAGAAACCGCTGAAAAAGCAATAAACTTCTACGGGGGGTGCACGCTTTGGCAAAGCGCAAAATACTTAACGGCCCAGGTGAACGTATCCGGGTTAGCGTTTACGTTAAAACGCAGACCGTTTTTCTATCATACCAAATTGGTTGAAGAGATACACCGACCCTTTTCCACATTAACCCCCATTGGACGAGACCCCTATATCACAGGGGTTCTTGATGGTCATGATGTCCGCCTGGAAAACGAATACGGGAAAATCATTTCCAAACGCAAAAACGCCCGGGATTTTTTTACATTGGGCAGAAGAATTTTCTACTGGGATGACCTGGACATGGCCTATTTCGCAAATTATGCGTTTTGGAATTATTTTACCCTACCAGCTTTGCTAATGCGCAATGACATTATCTGGAGAGAGCTTGAGGTGGGGCGGTTGGAGGCCACATTCCCTGAGGATATTCCTACTCACTGCCGCGTCCAGGAATTCAGTTTTGATCGATACACAGGGCACTTGATCCAACACAACTATACTGCCGACATCATTAGTAAATTCGCAAAAGCTGCCAATGTTATTTTACGGCATTCCGAAAACGAACGCGGTGTGGTTTACCCTTCTGCACGGCGAGTGACTCCTAGAGGGCCAAAAGGTGTTCCATTCAACCGCCCGGCATTGATTGATATTGAAGTTTGTGATTTCAGTCTCTTACATGAAGGAACCACCGTCCACAGCACATAACCATCGGCTGAAGACGGATTGGCAAATCCGCTGCGCTACTTTGCCAAGCGCTTAGCCGAATCCGTTAAGCGCGCAAGGAATAAGAGGAAGAATATGGGATTATTGAAAAAAGTGAGTGGTTACGAAGTGGAGCAAATCCCGAATATTGCATTTCGTCTAATGTCTCTTGTCCTTGCTATACGAGATATTTTGTTTCCTGTCGGTAAACGGCTTGACCAGTTCGGCATAGATGAGGGATTCATTGTTGTAGATTTTGGGTGTGGACCTGGAAGTTATGTCGAACAGGCATCTCAATTAGTCGGTGAAGGTGGCAAGGTCTACGCTGTTGATGTCCACCCACTAGCGATCAAGTCAATCAAGGAAAGGGCGAAGAGGAAGGTTCTTGAAAATGTGGTCCCGGTTCTATCAACAGGCTACCCTGTTGATATAGACAGCCACTCGGCGGACGTTATCTATGCCTTGGATATGTTCCATCATATAAAAAATGCCAGAGATTTTCTTATGGAACTTCACCGTTTGCTCAAGCCCGGTGGGACGCTCTTCATCGAGAGTGGTCATCAACCGCTGGATGACGCTAAGCAGAAGATAGTGAAGAGTGATTGTTGGGCAATTATTAAAGAAGAGCGTAACATGTTTAAGTGTATGCCCAAAAACCTGAAAGCGCCTAACAATACAAATGTAGCTGACGTGGAGAAACCGGGTGGTTGACCGTAAAGGCCGTGAAGGTTCGAAAGGCATATGGTACGTAGCTTAGCGGACGTTAAGCATCAAGGGATACGTCTATGAAACAATACATGGTGATTGAAACTTTTATGCCGGGATGCAAGGCTAAAGTCTACGAACGATTCCATCAAAAGGGCAGAATGATGCCAGAAGGGCTTGTATACGTTAACAGCTGGTTGGAAAAGGACGGTGATAGGTGTTTACAGTTAGTGGGAACAGATAATCCAACATTATTTCAGCAGTGGACCAATTGCTGGAATGATTTGATGAGATTCGAAATCATTGAAATAGGTGAAAAGCCAAAGAAAAAGGATGATGCCTAATAAAGCAGTTCAGGTGCCAGCCAAGGCCGTGGTGTTTTCGTCTGGTCATTGTAAATTGAAACTATTCGTATTTTGCGCAGTCAGTGGAAGCCCTGTCTGCTCCTGACTTTGTGGTCGGCTGTAAATACTAAGGGCTCACTCAAAAATAACTTCACATTTTATACGCCGATGCATCCCGCCTGGCTGCGTTGCGAAAGCTCGGAATATCCAGATATTCCTGCGTTTTAATATCCAGATATTCCTGCGTTTTCGCGCCTTGCCAGACGGGCGCCTCAACGCCTAAAATTGTGAATTTATTTATTCGTGAACCCTAAGTTGGTGGAGATTGATATGCATCGAGAATTGCCAAGTGGGCTAAAAATTAGGAATTGCAAGCCATCCGATCATCAAAGGATAATCAATGTCTTGAAATAGAGGTTTTGTTTTTCAGGTAATTAGGACACAAGCTACCCAAAATTTTCCCATAGCTTAATCATCTCCCCAAATTTCACGGGCGGTATTGACTACCAGCTCCAGCTTGGACCATTGGTCGTTCTCGTTGATTTCGTTGCCGTGAAAGGTGCTGGAAAATCCACATTGTGGGCTTAGGCACATGTTTTCCAGGGGCAGGTACTGCCCGGCTTCCTTTACACGTTGGATCAAATCCCGACTGAACTCCAAGTCCGGCAACTTTGTTGTGACCAGCCCGAGGACCACGGTTTTGCCATCCGGAACAAAACGCAAGGGCGCAAAGTCTCCCGAGCGCTCG
Organism: uncultured Desulfobacterales bacterium; assembly: GCA_945787595.1. The sequence continues at coordinate 6,850 of CALZJV010000220.1, forward strand.
TCGTCGTATTCCAGAAAATAAGCATCCACGTTCAATTCATTAAACAATACTTCGGCAATGGGCTCGTATCCACCTTCGGCGAACCAGGTACTGCGGAAATTTCCTCGGCATAGATGAACACCCACCGTAAGATCTTGCGGACGATTATCAATCACAGAATTGATCAATTCCGCGTAGGCGTGAGGCAACTCATTGGGGTCGTCACCGCGCTCTATAGCTCCGGCCCTCATCTTGGGGTCGCATAGATAAGCCAGATTGGTATCATCCATTTGAATGTAGCGACATCCGGCCTGGTATAGAGCATCTATCTCATCCCGGTAGCATTGGCTCAAGTCTTCAAAAAATTCGTCCATATCGGGATAGGCTTCGATATCGATCGCCTTGCGGCCACCTCGAAAGTGGACCATCGTTGGAGAGGGAATGGATACCTTGGGCGTCTGCGTGACCCGGGAGTTGAGGTAGTTAAAATCATCGACCTGAATGGTTCTTACGTGACGTAGTTTACCGGTCACGCTGAGTTTGGGTGGGGTGAAACCTACTTTGTCCTGTGCGTCCGAGCTGGCTGCAATGCTGCCCGTGACAGTTACCCCATCCAACTGCTCAAGAAAGTCAAGGTGAAAAAAGGCTCGTCGAAATTCACCATCAGTAACACTTTGCAGCCCCACCGCTTCTTGTTTTTTAACCACTTCGCCAATATGTTGGTCCTCGACCTCACGCAGCGCTTCTTTGGAAATCTCTTTGTTGTGGTAGCGTTGGCGGGCCTTGAGCAATGCCTCCGGTCTGAGTAGACTGCCGACATGGTCAGCCCGAAATGGCGGATTAATTTTTGACATTGGAACAACCTCCTTTTCATACTTTTTTCAATGGGCAAATACAAACCCATCAAACAACTTGCGTGCCGTTCTGAGGATTGCGGCCCGTTGAACATTCCTCTGACTGTCCAGGGTGGCAACAACGGTCATTTCACCGGTTGGATGCTCAATGGGCATTGTTTTTTGTTGGCCATCCTTAATATCGGCAATTTCAGCAGCGGGACTGCCAGGCAGCAGGCAAGCGGTGGCGACGCTGACCGCACCCAGCACACCGATGGCCGCATGGCAGCGATGGGGAATGAAGGTTCGCGTGGAGATTGCGCCACCATGCTTTGGTGGGCTCACCATGGTCATCTTCGGGACTGATTTTAGCGAAACGTCACCGAGGTTCATGAGGGGCCCGGCTTTCAGGCGAATCGCCTCCAGCGTTGCCCTGAGCGTTTCATCCGCCTCGAGCGATTCGGGCGCCTCCTGCCCGGTGATGTCAAGATCGGATGCCCGCATGACGATACAGGGCATGCCGTTGTCGATCAGGGTCACATCGATGCCTTCGATCTGATCCACGCTGTTGCCAGTCGGCAATAAGGCGCCGCAGGAAGAACCGGCGGTGTCCTCAAAGAGGATGGGAACGGGAGCGGCGGTTCCCGGAACGCCATCGATGCGCGCTTCCCCCGTGTAAGTCACCCTGCAGCCGGGTGTGGTCACCGTAGCAACTGCGATCTGCCCGCTGTTTTCCATGTAGATACGCACATCGGTGCTGCCGTCTTTGGTTTTGACAAGGCCTCGCTCAAGCGCAAAGGGACCGACACCGGCCAGGATATTACCGCAGTTCTGCGCATCGGTGACAAGGGCCTGATCGACAAAAACCTGCAGAAACAAATAATCGACATCGATGCCGGGCCGCGTCGACTTCTTGACCACCGCAACTTTGGAGGTCAAGGGATCGGCACCCCCCATGCCGTCGATCTGGCGCCTATCGGGCGAGCCCATCACCCTGAGCAGGAACGCGTCGCGTGCCGCCCTGTCCTCCGGCAGGTCGCCCGCCAGGAAGTACCCCCCTTTGGAGGTCCCGCCGCGCATCCACATGCAAGGGGCCGACTCAGACATATTTCAACCCTTTGCGGCCCTGCGCCTCATGTACGGTCGCCAGGCCGCATTCGCCCAGCGCCTTGATGATTACGGGTTCGGCCCGCTCGATATTTTGAATCACTAGATTCATGACAGTTCATCCACCGTTCTTGGGAAAACAGACTGAAAACCTTCCGCATATCTGGCATTGCGGCCGCCTGCCATACCGCCGGAATTGCGACGGAAATGGTTGCCGCGGTTTTCGGCTACATTCGTGTAAAATTGCCAGAGGTGCTCCTGGCCCTGCATGCATTCGATGGCCGCGCGCTTTTGGTCCCAGACCTCGGTGATGTCGAGGAAGACATCCGGTTTCCAGTTCATCTGTTCGGTCTGGTGCGGCTCGAAAAGATAAAGTTGCGGCGCGCCCAGCACTTTCTCTCCGGGATTGTGGCCCCAGGCCTGGGCGATCATCCGGCATTCCAGCACGAACCGTGTCGTGTTCATATGATCGGTGTTATACGGGTCCCAGTACGAATGGCTCATCATAAAGGTCGGTTGCACCTTGCGGATCACATCCACGAACTTGATCTGCGATTTCTTACCGAGATCGAGGGGATAATCCCCAAGATCGAAAAACTGGATATCGTGTACATCCAGCGCTTTGGCGGCAGCCTCGGCTTCTTTACGGCGCGCTATCTTCACCTTCTCAAGGGTGGTGTCTCCCAGTTTCCACAGCTTTGCAGATTCGCCCCGCTCACCAAAGGAAAGGCAGACCACGGTTACGTCATACCCCAACTTCTCATGCAGCGCGATCGCTCCGCCGGCACGCCATACAAAATCGGCCGCATGCGCGCTGACGACCAACACGGTTTTATTTGTCATTGTTGACTCCTCTATTTGTCCACCGACAGTGTGTCGCGGTGCATATCATGCGTCTTAGGTTTGGGCATTGAGCTGCTGTTCCAGATCGTGCAGAACCTTGTAGCAACCCAGGACTTTGCCGACACTGGCGTTTGGCTCGCGGCCCTCCTGTATGGCGGCAAAAAATTCACGATCCTGCAACTCGATACCGTTCATCGACACATCCACCTTGGAGACGTCGATCGGCTCTTCCCGGCCGTTTACCAGGTCGTCATAGCGGGCAATATAGGTGCCGTTATCACCGATGTAGCGGAAGAAGGTGCCCAGAGGCCCGTCGTTGTTAAACGACAGCGACAGGGTGCAGATGGCGCCGGTAGTGGTTTTCATCTGGATCGACATATCCATTGCGATCCCCAGTTCCGCGTGGATGGGGCCCTGAACAGCGTTGGCCTGCACAATCTCTTCACCGGTCTGATAGCGGAACAGATCCACGGTATGCGCGGCATGGTGCCACAACAGGTGGTCGGTCCATGAGCGGGGTTCCCCCAGAGCGTTCATATTGGTTCGACGGAAAAAGTACGTCTGCACATCCATCTGCTGGATCTTCAACTCGCCGGCCGATATACGGTTGTGCACCCACTGGTGCGAAGGATTGAACCGGCGGGTGTGACCGACCATGCATACGCTTCCGGTCTCCTGCTGTGTGCGCTGTACTGCCTCTGCGTCTTTCCAGCTGTCGGCCAGGGGGATCTCTATCTGTACATTGACGCCGGCCTGCATGCACTGAATGGCCTGGGAAGCGTGCATTTGGGTCGGCGTGCACAGGATTGCGGCCTTGACGTCGGGTAATGCCAGTGCTTCAGCAAGATCGGTGGTGGTGTGGGCAATGCCATACTTTTCGGCCACCTTCTGCGTTTTATCCGGCAGACGTCCAACCAGAGAAACAACTTCGATGTTGTCAATGTTTTTAATGCCGTCGAGGTGCTTCATGCCAAAAGCGCCCGGACCTGCAACGATTACTTTCATAAATATTCCTCCATACGGTTTTGATTTAACTGTTTTCTATGATCAGATGTCCAACCGCGGTGTTGGATGCCGGGACATGGTAGAACCTGTGTTTCAGGGTGACCTTATCGTTGAGGGCACCCCGCATGATCAACCACACTACCAGCTCAATACCCTCAGAGCCGCTCTCCCGCACATAGTCGACATGCGGCTTATGCGAAAGCCCCTCGGGGTCCTCGATCAATTGATCGATAAAGTCGCTATCGAACGCCTTATTGATCAGTCCGGCACGCGGTCCGTGCAGTTGGTGGCTCATACCGCCGGTGCCCCAGATCTGTACGTTGAGATCCTCGTCAAAAGACTCTACCGCCCTGCGCAAGGCCTTGCCCAATTCGTAGCACCGTCGACCCGAGGGTGGTGGATAGAGGACCACGTTGACCGGGAAAGGGATAATCCGGCACGGCCACGCTTCGGGTTGGCCGAACATGAGCGACAAGGGGACGGTCAGGCCGTGATCGACATCCATGGTGTTCACGATGGTGAGATCAAAGCCGTCGATAATCACCGATTGGGCGATGTGCGCGGCCAGTTTCGGGTGGCCGATGACATCGGGGACCGGCCGCGGTCCCCAGCCTTCGTCAGCGGGTTTATATACCTGCCCAGCCCCGATGGCAAAGGTGGGCACCAGATCGAGGCTGAACGCCGTGGCGTGGTCGTTGTACAACAGGACAATGACGTCCGGTTTCTGTTCGGCAATCCACTGTTTGGAGTACTCGTAGCCGGCAAACAGCGGTTTCCAGTAAGGCTCCTGGGTTTTCCCCAGGTCTATGGCGGCGCCAATGGCAGGAACGTGGGACGTGGTGACACCGGCGGTGATCTTCGCTCCTGCTGTTTTCGGTGCGACAGTTTTGACGGCCTTTTCGGGATCATGGCGCTGACCCTCCGGGGATCGTCCGCCGTCGAGCATCATCTGTGCGTATTCCTCCTGGGTCATGCCGGTCATGGAGGCCGCTGCGGACTGGAATGAGATATGGTCGGTGGAGAAAATCTTGGCCAGAAAGTAGATGTTGCCGCCCAGGGCGATCATGCGGTTGTAATCGCGATCTAGTACCGCCTGTTTTTGCTCTGCACTCATCGCCCATTCATCCAGATAGGCGCCTTGGTCAGCCTTGAAACGCTCGCGATTATCAGCCTCCATCAGCGACATGCAGAATTGGTTGAGGTGAAAACCGATGCTGGCCATATCCGCATCGAAGATTATCGTGCCGGGAATGTCAATGTAGGGTTTGTCGAGGGCCATGGTTCATCTCCTTAATTGTGCCAGTAAAGGCGCATCGGGTTATCGATCAGCAGCTTGTGCTGCAGCTCGTGGGCCGGGGCGATATGGGGAATGACCTCAACCAGTTGGCCGTCGTCCGGCATATGGCCTTTCATGTTCGGGTGCGGCCAGTCGGTGCCCCAGAGAACACGATCGGGGAAGGTTTCGACGACACGTCTGGCAAAGGGCCTTACGTCGCTGTAGTTGGGTGGGCCCTCCCGGGAGAGCCGCTCGGGGCAGCTGACCTTGGACCAGAAATTGGGGTGTTGGCGCATCATTTTTATGAACAGTTCAAATTCCGGACCGTCGATCGGTTTGCTGACATCCGGTCGGCCCATATGGTCAACCACGACGACGGTCGGCAGTGAAGTAAAAAAGTCGTAAAGCTCGGGCAACTCATGGGACTCGAAGTAGATCACGATGTGCCAGCCCAATTCCTTGATACGCTCGGCAATCTCCCTCAACGTGTCAAAGGGCAGGACATCGACAAGGCGCTTGACGAAGTTGAAGCGCACCCCCCGCACGCCGGCCTCGTGGAGTGCGGCGAGCCGGGCATCCGTGACGTCGCGTTTGACCGTCGCCACACCACGGGCCAGATCGTTGGAAGCTCGCAGGGCGTCCACAAGGGCGCGGTTGTCAGCGCCGTGGCAGGTCGCCTGGACAATGACGTTGCGGGAGAATCCGAGGTGGTTGCGTAATTGCCAAAGTTTCTCCTTGGGTGCGTCACAGGGCGTGTACTTACGCTCCGGTGCGTAGGGGAACCGGTCGCCGGGACCGAACACATGGCAGTGGGCGTCAACCGCACCGGGCGGTGGAATATATACGGGTTTTGCCGGCGCCGGGTGAAACGGCAGCCAATCCGGGTCCATGGTGAATGTGCTCATCTGCTCCTCGATTTCAGTGCTGTGTTAGATTGTGGCCAGACACGCTGTGCATTATCTCGATAAGCGTTGTTCTGCCGCCATCTTAAGCGGTGCTTACTCAAACTTTTCAAATGGAAGGCCCACATAGTTTTCAGCCATTGCGGTGCTTGCCGCCTCAGAGCCGGTCAGATAATCAAGCTCGGCAAGCTGCAGGCGCTGACCGAGGGGTTCATCACCGAATTTATGCATCATTGAGGTAAACCACCAGGAGAACCGAACCGCTTTCCAGACGCGTCGCAAACAGGTGTCTGAATAGCGATCAAGCAAATCCGTTCGGTTTTCACCATAGTAAGCGATCAGCGCCCGTGACAGGTAATGAATGTCTGAAGCGGCCAGATTTAAGCCCTTGGCTCCGGTGGGGGGGACTATGTGCGCTGCATCGCCGGCCAGCAAAAGGTTGCCAAAGCGCATCGGTTCGGCAACAAAACTCCTTAACGGGGCAATGCTCATTTCCAGACGCGGTCCGGTGACCAGTTTTTGGGCGATCGTTTGCGGCAGGCGGCGCCGCAGTTCATCCCAGAACGCGTCATCGGTCCAGTTATCGACATTGTCCTTCAGATCGCACTGGATATAGTAGCGGCTGCGGGTATGCGAACGCATGCTGCACAGCGCAAAGCCGCGTTCGTGGTTGGTGTATATCAATTCCCGATCTACCGGCGGCACATCGGACAGAATCCCCAGCCAGCCGAAGGCGAAGACTTTCTCAAATTCCTTGATGTTACCGGGACCGGCGCTTTTGCGGGATACGCCATGGTAACCATCACAGCCGGCCACAAAATCGCACCCAAGTTCCCGATGTTCACCGTTTTTGGTGTAGATAATGCGTGGCTTTCCGTCCAGAAAATTCTCAATGGCGATGGCCGGTGCTTCATACTCGATGATACCGCCGCCAGTTAGTCGCGCCTCAATCAGATCACGTGTGATCTCTGTCTGCCCATACACCATCACCGAACTACCGCCGGTCCATTTGTGCATGTCGATGTATTCCATGCGACCGTCAAAGGCCAGGGAGAAACCGCCATGAACGAGACCTTCCCGGTCCATGCGATCATTGACCCGGGCTGCACGAAGAAGGTCTACGGTGCTCTGCTCAAGCACACCGGCCCGAATTCGGCTGAGTACATGCTCACGACTTTGACGTTCCAGAATAACCGAATCTATCCCATGAAGATAAAGAATCTGCGACAAAAGTAAACCAGACGGCCCCGATCCGATGATGCCAACTTGAGTTCGCATTGTTTCTCCATATGTCAACGGTTGCGAATGGGTGAAAAGAAGTTGCCTTTTCTTAGCGGATGAATCGAAAATGGTGAATTGTATATCGGTTTCAGCTTCCGTCTTCGCTGAAGCTACGTAGCGACAGGTCCGACTTCGCTCTACGAGCAACGACGGGACAAGCCAGCCCAACATATTACGGCGTCAATTAAACGGAATCATTTATCATCCGGATAGCGAATGTTGGCTTTATTGTCAACATTGATTTTTTTTGGTGCCGGGATCGAAATTTCTGGCCAATTCGAGCATAGCTCACCGGGCTGCCCGAGGCTGGATTTTTTTATAGGTAGGTTTCCACCGGATAACCTGTCGAGAGCCTCCCGTCGAGAGCCTCTGGGTCGTACGACAAGGTCGAACGATTGGCATCGATTAAGTAATCATCCGCGCTGGACGATGAGGATTCATCATAAAAAGTCGGTCGAAATGATTGATGCCCATGTGGCCACGGGAAAAAATTTAAAAAATGTTGTTTGAGATAATCCCTTGATTATTATGTGATTTTTATATATGTTGACTCGATAATAAGATGACCAATTAACTTTGAATCAAACTCCTGTGTCCATAAAAATATAAAAATGGTTCAGATAGTTTAAAATCCCGCTTCTCGGAAATGAGAGTGGGATTTTGTTTTTGTTATCTCAAATTGTTCGGGAGCAAATAATTTATTGATATTGGGCAAATTTTCTCAATATCACCTGAATTATGGTGGATATTGCGAAAAAATTCTTGCATATTGGGATATTGCGAAAAAATTAGCATTTTCACTCTGACCGGGCGGGCCGCAGCGTTTATTGATTATTTTTGTGCAGGTCGAAATTTATAGCCTTTTCAAAGTGTCGCAATTCTCCTCCCGGAAGGTATCCGAACTTATCGGATAGATGGTGGTGAACTAAACTGAAAATGGCCGGGACCATTGTAAGCTTGATGGAGACTCATGAAGGCGGTTGTATACACAAAATACGGATCACCGGATGTTCTTCAGTTCAAAGAGGTAGAAAAACCTGCTCCCAAGGATGATGACGTCTTGATAAAAGTTCATGCGGCATCCATAAATTCGTAGGACTGGGATATGTTAACCGGTAGGCCGTTAGAGTATCGTCTTCTGAATTTTGGAAATGGACATTTCAAAGGAAAAATTGTAATAACTGTAGAACATAATAACAAGACCTAACAATAGCATGGTTCGGCTTGCCTCCACGCCGCGCGTTCCGGCAACCGCACATGCTTAAATTTATAAAATGAAAAAAAGACTTCTCAAGAAAAAACATGTTGGTGAATTCAAGGTATTTGGAGTTCCCTTTACTTTAAGACGAAACAAGGAAGATGATTTTGATACTTTTTTTTTGGGATGCTTTTTTAGAAGAGGCAGTCGAAGCGAAGGGTTGTTACTGTGCTGCAAGTGGCAAAGATAATGAATTTGAAGGATTTATTGAGTTAGGCAGACAAAAAGATACTCCAGAAAAAAGAGCGCGGCTGCTTAGGGCTCACTCAAAAATAACTTCACATTTTATGCGCCGATGCATCCCGTCTGGCTGCGTTGCGAACCCTCGGAATATCCAGATATTCCTGCGTTTTCGCGCCT
>CALZJV010000221.1 GCA_945787595.1 uncultured Desulfobacterales bacterium
TTCCATTTGCCTTCACCGCGTTTGCCGGCGCGCTTCATGGGATACAATACACGATCCGGGTCGTAAAGCTGGTTGATTCCGGCCGCCCCTTTGGCACAGATTTTGCCCCTTCCGCGGATGGAATTAGGTTGACCTTCGAGTTTAACGAGTCTGCCGTTCTCAACATAGCCAACCATGGAATCGCGGGTCACGCAACTCCAGCAGGCCGATGGGATCATCTGCCTTTCTGCGCCAGTCTCGGGTGAAAAATCCTTGCCGCCCTTAACAAAATCCACCGTCCCGGCTAGGGCGCGTGATGTTACTGCAGCTCCCGAAGCCAGAACCGCCGTGCTTGCGGCGGCAAGTTTAAATAGGTCTCTACGGGTTATATCTCGCTTCATTTTAGTTCCTCCTTATTTAAATAATCACATCTTGCCAGGCTTCGTTCTTTTCGAACTTCTTCTTGGCGATGGCCATTTTAGATAAAGCTCCCTGCGGATCGATGTAATAGAGCATGGGAGACGTGTTTTCTGCCGGCAGCAAGGTTGTCTTGTCGCGGTTTTGCTCCAGAGAAAACTCTTTGACCAGCTTTGAAACCTCGCTGTCGGGATCGTTCAAGTCGCCAAAGATACGGGCATTATTGGGACAGATGTTGACACAGGACGGCAGCACGCCTTTTTCAACCCGGTGTGTGCAGAAGTCGCATTTGACGATACCGTTTTTGGTCTTGTCTTTACCGGAAAGGAGCTGTTTGTTCCAGTTTCGGGCACCGTAAGGGCAGGCATCGATGCACTTGCCGCAGCCGACACACAAATCGTTGTCATACAGGATTATTCCGTCAGGGCGTTTGTAGGTCGCCCCCCCGCGATAGCGAATTTTTTTGCCGTCGGTGCCCATATATTCCCGACGATCTTTGGGATACTCTGGACAGATTTTGACACAGGGCGGCACCTTGTCTTCCTGGTTGCCTTCGCAGTGGTTGCACAGCCGGGGCATAGTCGTAAATCGACGATAAAGCCCCAGCGTGGTGCCTTACCACGGGCTGCGGATGCTTCTCCAGAGGGAACGATAGTTGCCGCTCCGCTGATCGCCACGGCACCAGCTCCCTTGAGCACCTGTCGTCTGGTCAGGGATAAATTTTTACTCATGATTACCTCCTTGGTTGAATTTAGCTTTATTGTTGGTTCTCTTCGATAAAATCAAGCACATCTTCAAAACGGGTTATGGCGGCATCCAGAACAAACAAAGCGTATTTCTTGTTGTGGACGCCATTGCCGAACTGAACAAAATTGAGATTTTCCTTTCCTTCTGCCACCATTTTTTTAGCCTCGGCCAGCTTGGGCTCGGAGAGTTTGGCCTGGGTCAAAGCATCCAGGGCTTCTTGTTCAACTTCTTTTGAGAATTTAATTTCGCGTTCAAGATCCGCCTTCCATTCATCGAGCAGATTTTCGCGGCCCTTGTGACATGCGACACAGGATTTGGCAGAGGCCTTAAGTACCTTCTCGCCTTTGTCCGTGACCTGGCTTTCCAAATGACAGGCCATACAGGTGGCGCTCACTTTGAAGTGAAAACCGGGTGTGGCAGGCACATTTTCGCGTTTCAATCCCTCGGCCAAAAGACGTTGGAGACGGTGAGGCTGGGGATGGCACGTCATGCAGCTATCCGCTATAAACTGGTTTTGCATCAGTTTCTCATTGGTGGATTTTGGGTCAGACGACGTGACAAGCGTTGGCTGTTTTAAATCGGCTTTTTTGTGCATGATGGGTTGGTGGCAGTCCAAGCAGCGTGCATTTTTAATGCTGACATGTTTTTCATGCATCAATTTTTTGTTCTCGACTTCTTTGAGCGCTTTCGTCTGGTCGTGACATGAAACGCAATTCTCCTTTTTGATATTGCCCGCTCCGAGAACGAGGGCCGTTTTGAGAATACCTTTTTCGTAATAAGCCTCGTACCTCGCCCGGCCCGAAGCCTGAATGACCTCATAATGGCAACTGCCACAGGCAACATCTGCATCTTTTAAGATCTGATGGGTAATCGGTTTTTCACCTGAAGTCTGAATCGGCTTCTGGGGCAGCTCGTGGCAGAGCTCGCATTTGCCCCGGCTTTCGTTAAACTTGACGTTTGTAAAATGGCATTGGTAACAGGATTGTTTTGTCACCTCGAATTTCTTTTGATCGGATTCGTGCTGGTGGCAGGAAACGCAGCTGACTTGCTGGCCCTCGATCTGTTTCTTTTTGTCGAGATGCGGTTCATGGACAAATAACACCTTTTCAGTGAACTTGATCTTTTTGGTTTTGAATTTATCGTCCGGCTTGCCGTGGCAGGCGGCGGTCATGCAGCTGGCATCGGCGATTTGTGGTCTCGTCCTGATGGTATCGCCGCCCAGCGGTAGGTAGGAAAAATGCCCCGGTGGTTTGGCAGGGATGTGACTGGCTTTGGTAACGCTTTCAGTTGGTGCATTGGGCATCCTGTTCGCTGAAGCCCCTGGCGGATAGTGGCACTCAACGCAGCCGACTTTATTGTGCTTGCCTTTTTTCCACAGCTCATAGCCTTTTTGAACCACTCCCGGATAAGTCAACACATGGCAGTACCCACAAAAAAGCTGGGGCTGGGGGACTTGCGGCGGGGGCAGATCCAATTTGAGCTGCGTTTCTTCACCTTGTCCAAATGCGATGCTGGGCGAAACCGCACTTGTGATTGCGAAAGCAACCAGAATTACGAGAAAAATCATTAATTCATGCTTGTGATTTGTCTTTTGAACCCCCGTCATTTTCATTGATACTCCTTAACCAGTAAAAGAGTTCGTCCGTATCAACCGGTTTATTGATGCACGCGAAAATATGGTAACAGATGGCATCACGTAACTCGGGGTGAAATGGTCGCTCAGATAAGCAAAAAAAATGAACTCCTGGAAAAAGAATCGTAAGATCACGAATCGAGCGATTGTCGACTGATACCGTATCAATATCGATGATAACCGCCAAAAAATTGTCGCTTTTCTTAAGGCTGATTTCCAGGTCTTTGATCGAATGCAGCGGTAATGTGGAGTATTGACCTTTTTCCAATACCGCGCTAAGCTGCCGGCATTGTTTTAGATCAGCATCTAACAAGGCAACAATCTTTGCCATCTGGATCTAAATCCTTTGAACGAGATTCGAAGCGAGAGACCTTAATACGGCTTCCAATAATGACACAATGTAGCAATTGTGATGCCAGGGCTATTATTAATTGATTTTTTTAATTCAAATGGGGAGAAAAGATGAGACAAATGAATTAATAACTATCTGAAATATAAAAATAAATTCTTTTCTTGGTATAATTTAAACGTGAAAAAGAATTTTTATTGTAAAGGAGGAAATCATGTGTAATAATTTTTCCACCGTGTACACATTAAAAACATAAATAATTTTATTTGTATTAAATTATTATAATATAAGTAAGTTATAGGTGTCCACATTGTGGTCACGAAATATCATAATAAAACATTAATTCAGGATAGATAGATTCCGTGACGGGGAAACTTTTATGGGCGAGTTGATTCAGCCATTTAAATTGAGAATGATGCAGATAAATTGCCCTTTCCGTATTGAAATGCCAAAGCGCTTTTTCGGTTATACGAATAGCGCATGTACACATAATTTTTATTGACATTTCTGCCACATTGTAACAATATTCCACAGTTTAGCGACATTCGCTGGGTTTGAGACGACGAAAAAATCGTAATTTCTCTTAATTGCCATGGATGTCGCTCTCCGTGAAATAAGTGGTGAGCTGCAGCGGATAAAGGCGCTATAAAAGCAGGACAAATTCTCCGGCCTTTTTGGATATGCTGGCCACAACCTTTATTTGAATTTAGCCAAATGGAAATGACTGCAAAAAAAAATCTTACAGCCTACTTTTTGCGACCAGGAGTAATTGTCATTGTTGCCCTGTTAATGGTGGGGGCCATTCTAGGCGTGGGGTACCATTCCTTTAAAGCCACCGAGGGGGCAAGTCTAAAAGAATTCAACCGGCGGCAAATGATCATGGCCAGGGAAGCTACCGGCGGAATCGAGATGTTCCTGGAGTTATTGGCAAGCGCGATGCGGGCGATCAGTAGAGAACCCGATGTAATTCGCTTCGAGGAGACCGCAATTCGGCGAATTCTGGACCATGAATATACAGAACTTGAGTGGACAGGCTTGAACGACATTGGCGTGATGGATTCCAGCGGTCGTATTCGCTACAATGCAATAGCGCATCAGTTGGAGGATGTTGATTTTTCCTGGCAAAGCTATTTTCAAGAAGCAAAGATGATGACTTCAGCCGATTCCTATCTTATCGAGTTCATTGAATTTAAAGGTGTTGAGGCCGGCAAGAAAGGGATATTAGTTGCCGTGCCCATGTTTGGCTCTCCTTCGGATGATGGCAACCTCACCGATAAATTTGCAGGCCTGGTAGTCTGTACCCTCAACTTGGACGTTTTAACTAAAAAATTCCTGGCCCCTATCGCGTCTTCCGAAAGGGGCCATGCATTTCTTCTCGAAAGCGGAAACAGAGTGCTCTATGCTCCTGACAGGGCCCTCTTTGGAAAGAACCTATTTGAACTAGTGTCGGAGTTCCCATCGTTTCAGACTATATTGAAACGTATGAATAAGGGAATTGCCGACACCGGGGAATTTGCCTACTATAGATTCGATGAATCCAAAGGTAAATTTTCGAAAGATAAGGAAGAAATACTAATTGCGTATCTACCGGTACGTCTTGGAGAAGAAACGTGGACTTTAGGTGTCTGGGCTCCTAAAGAAGATGCTCGCAAGTTGATCCGATCGGTTTATACGAAGCAATTGTTTCTGGTTGGTTTAATCATTCTAGCTACCCTTGTTGGTGCCACCTACACTATTGCGATAGCCAATCGCTACAACCACGTTCTGAAAGCAGAGGTCGATGAAAAAACAAAGGGGTTTAAAGAATCACATCAAAGACTTCTTACCGTTTTTGACAGCCTGGATGCATGGGTTTATGTTGCAGACCTGGACTCCTTTGAAGTCCTTTTTGTCAATAAATATATGCGCGACCTTTTCGGCGATGTAACCGGCAAAAGGTGCTGGCAGGTTCTTCACAAAGGGCAGAACGGGCCTTGTAAGTTTTGCCAGCATAAAGTACTGCCCAATGTTGACAATCCCTCAAAGGAATTGCATGTACGGGAATTTCAAAATAACATCACCGGCAAATGGTATGAGACTCGAGACCGGATTATCCGCTGGGTGGATGGCCGCAACGTTAGATTGGAAATTGCCCACGATATTACAGTTCGCAAACAGGTGGAGAATGAACTGCGGCGGGCTCACCATGAAATGGGGACGTTTTGCCGAATCATAAAAAATATTGGGGTGCAAAAAACACTGGATGGCGTCGGTTTTTTTTTGATGCATGAACTCAATACCATTTTGGAAAACCACGACATGCTGCTTCTTGTTTTCAGCGATGACCATGAAATTCTCTTTTGTCTGAGCAACAGGGAAACGACAGTGATCAAAGATCAGCATACGGTTCAAAAAACCTCAGCCATTCTGGCAGATTTAAGCGGAATAACGATAGCGCCCAAACAGATCTTTAAACCACCGCTCCTACCGGGAGACTTTTCCACCAAGAGTCGACAGACCATCATCCCTTTTCAGGTTCAAAACCAGTCCGACGGCGCATTGATCATTGCCTGCGAACCGAGTTGCAAATGCGAAAAAAAGGAACTCGACCTGGTGTCCTTGATTCTGGATCAGGCTTCAGGAGCAATCAAAAGAGCTGCCCTGCATGAGGAAGAAATTCGTTCATTACAAAGTCAGATAAAAAGTACGGCGGAGTTTAGCGGGATCGTTGGAAAAGACCCTAAGATGCAGGTAATTTACAAACTTATCGAAGATATTGCCCCCACCGATGCAACGATTTTAATTGAAGGAGAAAGTGGCACGGGTAAAGAACTGGTGGCCAGTGCCATTCACCGTAAAAGCCTTCGCAAGGACAAACCTTTTATCATAATAAATTGCTCGGCCTATCCGACGACTCTTTTGGAAAGCGAGCTTTTCGGTCATGAGAAAGGTGCATTTACCGGTGCGACACGCCAAAAATGCGGGCGTTTTGAGCAGGCCCACCGCGGCACCGTATTTCTGGACGAAATTGGCGAGATACCTCATTCCGCTCAGATAAAGCTGCTGCGGGTATTGCAGACCCAGAAATTTGAGCGCCTGGGGGGTGAACAAACCTTATCCGTAGACGTACGCTTTCTCGCTGCGACAAATAAAAGTCTGCTCCAGGAAGTGAAAGAAGGTCGTTTTCGCGAGGATTTATTTTATCGTCTGCATGTTATACCTCTCACTCTACCGCCACTCAGGGAACGGCGTAACGACATCCCGCTTCTAGCCCGCCATTTTCAACGTCAGTTTGCTTCAGAACAGGGTGCGAATATACAAGATTTCAGCTCAGAAACCATGCGATGCCTCCTTGATTATAAGTGGCCGGGTAATGTTCGGGAGCTCGAGAATACTATTGAACATGCCGTTGTACTAAGCAAAGGAAGTCGAATTGAAGGGTCACATTTGCCTTCCGGGCTTTGTGATGCTCAAAATCCATCCCTGCTCGGATCCCAAAGAACCATTCTGGAAAATGAGAAAAAACTTTTGATTGATGTCCTGGAAGAGTGTGCCTGGAACAAAAGTCAAGCATCCCTGCGCCTGGGAATCAGCCGCAGTACACTTTATGATAAAATCAAAAAATATCGAATCGCCAAATCCTCCTCCATTTAAGTCCCGCATTCTTTCATATCTTGCGGTCACATATGTTTCCAGGCTTTCCTGCCCGCGCTAGGCGGGCTCGAACCCAACCGGTTCAATATAAGGTCATTGTGCCCAATCGCGACACTGTAATCTGTCTGAGTGCACTGCTAGGAAAAAAATGTTCGGATTCCGAACGGTTGCAACTATCCTATATTAAACATAAAAAGTAATACTGCTGATTAAGTTGTTCGTAATTCAAACAGACTTTATTAATCAGTTTGCGGTTCGCCTCTTAAAATATCGAGAATTGTAAATTGGAGAACAATTCATGCTTTTTCCCGCAAACGAACTGTAATTGCAGAGAATATCGCGGATTAAGCTTTAAGCTGCCAAAATTTGCAGCAATTCTTGCACTAATATTGACGGTCATCTCAAGCCTGGCACAGCATTTGCTACATTGTGGCATCATAAACGTTTTCCAGTTTGAATTCCGGTTCCGCTGTGGCCGAATTCCATAATTACATTATTTCATATGGAATTACGTTGACTGGTTTGGGGTCAAATCAATAGCGGCAGCTAAGGGATCAGCGTTTTGTTGCCATAATTCTAAAGGGAGTCTGTTTGCAATGGAAATCACAGTTGTCGTGGTGGATGCCGATGAAAACCAGTGTCATGAGCTCTGTTCCGTTCTCAAAGAGGGCAATTATCCAACGACTTCATTGCATTCGCTGCTGGATTTGCAGGCATACATCCGGAAAGAATCAAGAGCCGTAATCATCATGGATATTGATACGATTCACATTGATAACCGGACGATAAAAGAAATCGTGCTAAAAAACCCGGGAACCTATTTTCTGTGTCTGTCCCGTGATAGGTTTCATCCCCATCTAAAGGATGCCATCTGTTATCACATATATGCATGTATCAATAAACCGGTTGACTTCGAAGAGCTCTTTTACTGGCTAAAAAGCATTTATGAGCATGAGTCATAACTGATCCGACACCCGGGGCAACATTGCAGATTTCAGCAACCGCTTACCGCTTTACCGATAATTGCATCGATAATTACTCGATCAAGGATCTTAAAACCAAAAATCCGGAGGTCTATTTTTTCTGTCTGTCCAAAGATCACTTTCATCCCGAGTTAAAAGATGTTATAGGTTGCCCTATTTGGGCATGTATCTGTAAGCCGGTGGATCCGGAGGAACTTTTTTTTGGTTGGAAGCGGTGCACCATAATCACAATGGATCTGACAGAAAATCGCCAGCGCAAGTCTTAACCCGGATAAACTGGTAATACGAAATTCAATCCAGGCCCGAACTTATATATTTGGCCGAAGCTAATCTGAAATTCGAATGGCATAATGTTTAAATATTTAAATTATGAAAAGCGTTATACCAGTAGTCATCATAACAGCGGCAATTCTCGTTAGTTGTGTTATAGACGAAAAAAGGCAGGGTCAATTCGTATCCGCAACAGAAGAGGCGACAAAAACCGCTGAATATCACTATACCGGCAAGTACTGTACCGATTGCCATGAGCAAATACCACAAGAAGGCGGCAACAAATTTTTAAAATTTGGTGGTGATTTCAATAAATTATGCAAATGCCATCTACAGGAGCCGGACAATTATATCCATCCGGTCGGCATTGAGCCCTCTCATGAAAAAAAGACCAAAATTCCTGCCGAGTTTCCCCTCTTGCAGGGGAAACTCAGCTGTCTTACCTGTCACGATATATATTGGCAGTGCCAAAAGCGAAGAGTAGATAAAATTTCACTGAGAGGCGCACCATTTCCAAGTAGGTCGGATTTCTGTTATAAGTGCCATGATGAAACCAGTTATATGATGCTTGACCCCCATGCCCAGCTAAATGCAAGCGGGAAAATTATTGTAGAGAAATGTCTGTACTGTCATAGCGAAAAGCCGGATGAAAATCGATCACGTTATAAAGATGTTAGATTCATTGGAGATCTTGAAGTGATCTGCCAGAGGTGTCACGTCATTCGAGGAAATCACGCCGGCAATGTCAATCATTTGGTCAAACCGTCGACCAAGTTTTTAGCCCGCATGCAGGCAATGGAAAAAGAGTTCGGCATTATACTCCCGTTGGATGAGAACGGCCAATTGACCTGCATCACCTGCCATAATCCGCACGACAAAGGTGTCATCCCGGCCGAAAATCCGGGTGCCAAAGGCGCCGGGTCGAAATACAGACATCGTTTGCCGGGTAGATTGTGCGTGGAGTGCCATCAACTTTAGATCTTTACGCATTCGTTCTTAGCGTTATGAGACCTTAGTCCATCGATTCGTAAATGCGATGACGTATTTACTCACTCAGGACTTAGTGCTGAGTAAGCGATTATGTTGGATTGGTCCATGATTATATGTCACTGTAATTGCGAATCGAAGCACTTAGCTGCTCAACCGTGTGCTTGACAGGATCAGCATGAGTTACAGGATATTTAAAACCCCATTTTAAATTCGATCACTCCTGTTATCCCGTCAAAATTAGGCAGGAAAATAGAAGGGGCTTCGCCCCAATTGGAATGTTGGAATTATGGAATATTGGAATCATGGGTTCTGGGATAGTGGAATGATGGGTTTAGAGAACAAAACGAACATAATTATCTTGATTTTCTTGTAATAGTGGCATGTTTTCCGGCACGAAAGTAGAAAATGGATGTCTGACGGGCATCATCATAAAATGTAAATACAACATTTTTTGTAGAATAGACCTTTTCCCGCTTTTCATGCCCAATATTCCAAAATTCCACTATTCCATCATTCCATGCGGCTTACCGAGAGAATGGCCGCAAAAAACACCGTGATTTCAATGAATTGTAGAAATTCCGATACATTTAATTATCTTTGGCGAGTGCATTATCGGGCCGAAGGGATGGAGGTTAAGATTTGGGATCAATCAAAACGATTAAAGCGGCTTGCTTCTGTTTTGTGCTGGTATTCATCGTCCTATCTGTCGGGTTGCCCGCTGAAGCGGCAGATAAGGAAAATTGTCTCATGTGTCATAGATACCGGTTTGTGGGTCGCATTGATGAAAATGGTAAAAGACATAATTATTATGTTGACGAAAAGAGTTATAGCGGCAGTGTTCATCGCAATGTTCCCTGCCGGGACTGTCATACCTACATTACTAAAATTCCACATGATCCCGTAACGGAAAATGTTAATTGTGCCAATATATGTCACATAAAACCCCCTTTCTCTCAGGAAAAATTTTCGCACCAATACATCATAGACCTATATACAGGCAGCGCCCATGGAATAAAACCTGAAGACTCGGACGAGGCAAAGAAGGCCAAGCCGTATTGCAAGTACTGTCACTTGAACGAGAAGTACACCCGAGTGTCGGAAGAGTTTGAACTGCCACCAGGAAAAAGGTGTTACCCAAGCCTATATTCACATGACCCATCGTCTGCGGAAAAAAACCTCGCGTTCACCCCAGGAGATAGTCCAGTTATGCAGCAATTGCCACCAGGATAAGGAGCTAATGAAAACATTAAACGTTTCTAAAGAAAACCTGGAGTCGGTGGAAACCTATAATCGCTCGATACATGGCAAATCGATACAACTGGGGTCCCAACAAACCGCCGACTGCATTAGCTGCCATGCGACCAATGCGCTGCATGATATCTATAAAAAAGATAATAAAAAAGCAACCATACACAAAGACAATCTCATGCAAACCTGCCGGCAATGCCATGCCCAAACAAACAGTTGGTTTATCCAGATTGCCGTTCATCCGGACGCCACACACGAAGAAAACCAGGCCGTCCATTTTGCGAGCATTTTCTTTAGATTGGCGCTGTATGGATCTGTATTCAGCATGGTCGGTCTTTTGCTGGTTGAGACTTACAGCCGCAGAAAGGATGGCGGCAAACTCCTGATAAGGAATGGTACCACATGGCGGGGCAAATCTAAACGCGGAGCTCAACGCAACAAACCAAAGGAGGTTTAATGCAAAACTCTTCTGAAAATACTGCCGTTGCCGGCAAAGTACCGGCCGCCGAAGACGATTGCTTAACCTATGTAGAAGGGGTGGGGCAGATCCCAAGGGATATTTATAAATATGTAACTTCAGACCCTGTAGGGGATCTGCCCCGCTACTCCGTTCATATTGTCATTCAGCATTTGCTGGTCGTTATAAGTTTTCTTGTTCTGTCTTTCACCGGCTTGCCGGTTTATTTCAGCGACATGTTCTGGGCGCCCTATGTAATTTCATTTTTCGGCGGAGCTGATACTGCCAGGCTCATTCATCGAATAGCGGCCTTTACCATGATGTTCGCCTGTGCCTATCATATCTTTACGATTATCGGCGGAACGATCCGCAAAATTATCAACAAAGAGTTCGATTACAGGAGAACTCAGATTCCAAGGTTCAAAGACCTTTTAGATTTCATCCATGATGTCAAATACTTTTTGGGATTTGAGCCATACCGGCCCAAAATGGAAAAATTCATGTACAAACAAAAGCTTCACTATTTGGCCATTATATGGGGCAATTCTGTTTTGATCATTGCAGGCTCCGCATTACTGTACCCAGATATTATGGCAAGAATATTTCCGCAAACACTGGCAAAATTATTGCCGCAGGCGGTTGAAACCGGTGCTTCATTTCCTGCATTTTTCCAGGAATTTGCAAGATTAATGCATGCGGATGAGGCTGTAATGGCCCTGATCTTACTGGCTTTCTGGCATTGGACGAATGTTCATCTGGTGCCGGGCAGATTTCCGCTGCAGTGGGCTTTTTTAACCGGTAAGATCACCCGGGAGCATCAAATAGAGGAGCATTTTTTGGAGTACCTAAATAATCTCAAAGAAATACCCGAGGAAAAAGAGTATATGAAAAACTTTCTCAAAGAAAAGGGAGTTGAAAAATCACCTGCCCCCGAGGTGTCTATCTCTGATCTACCTCGAATTAGCTAGTGCCCGTCCATAAATCGGTTAAAATCAGTTTGGGCACTCAGTAGCGTTTCCAATCCAGAAATGCGGATTTTTGTCCAAGGTCAAGGATATCAAGCATTTGTGCGGAGACGTAGCTGGCTACGTCGCACAAACAAACGCGCCGATAGACGCCGAGATTGGGCAAAAAGACCGTTTATGGATGGAAACTAGCTAAAATGCCATAAATTATGGAGGTAACCTTAAATTGCGCCAAGCGACCAAGAAACGAGTCAACCATCCTATCGCAGCTTATTTTATAGGATCTTTTTTTGTGCTACTCACTATTGTAGTGCTTGCCGGTGTCGTGCATCATCTGACGTTTTCCCATCATGGCCCTCAACTTTTAAAATCATTAAAGGATAAATATTTTCCGGAAGATATATCACCCATCATGAAAGAGGCCAAACGTCTGGAAGACTTAGAAATACATCAGCATTTTCATCACATTGTAGACTACCCCCAGCTTCCTGAAACTGAGCGCCCGGTGTGTTTCATATGCCACTCTGACTTTCCACATACCAAAAATAAAAAAGTCAGGGCGCTTTTAAACATGCATACCCAGTATTTTGTGTGTGAAACCTGCCATATCAAAGAGCAGGCTGACACGCATATCGTTTATAAATGGCATAGTCCTTATGAGGACAATCCCCAAGGCCCTTTCTTAGGGACAAGCTATGATCCTGAAACAGGCGATCTGGTCGACGTGGAGGATAAGTTTTCCAAGCTGACGCCGTTTTACCTAAAAGGTGATAAACTCCAATCTGCCATTCAAAAGCAGGATGTGCCTTTGGCGCGGGATTACATGAAGGTAAGAGATAAGCTTACCCCGGAGCAAAGAGATGGGGTTAAAAATAAATTTCATGTCAATGTCAAAGAAAAGGGACATGACTGCAAAACATGCCATTCCGAAAAAGGCATCCTGGATTTTAAAAAATTTGGATTTGCTGATAATCGAATTATAGATTTGGTCCAGTTGAACGTTAAAGGCATGTTAACCAAATACGAGGAATTTTACCTGCCGGATCTATTTATAGAACCTGAATCGGCAGGGCCTAAACCTAATAATGAGTGAAGTTTAAATAATAGCGAAGCTTCTCCTTCTGGATGCTTGATACTGGATTAGTACTGAAATTCCATCCAGCATCCAGCATCTTCTACACCACAGGTTTATTCGCTTTTCAAGAAGTTGACTCATTTGTTAAGTTTTTGGCCTAATAGAACGGTTAAAGAGATGATTCTGACTCAGGGATAGTTTAGTGGTTGATTCGTTTAACACGCTCGTAAAAAGTTCGCTTTTCCGACGCGTTACGAGACCTTCCATAAATCATTCGTTTTGCAAGGGGTTGTTATTTGGTTAAATCGAAAGACACTTTTGTTCATTTCATTGTAGCCCTATCCATCCTGTTCATTCCCAGAATCTCTTATCCCGTCGAATGCGTCAACAGTCGATTTCTTTTTGATATCAAGCCGGAGGCTGACCAGCCCAGCGATATCTCAGTTGTCCCCAACGGCGATATCTACCTGGTAGATGGTGTAAACAACCGGATTATTGTGCTGGATTCACGCGGCGAGTTGAAATATTCTTTTGGAAAGCTGGGTGGAGGTGAAAGTGAATTCAAATATCCTCTCGGAATTGATATATCGGACCAAGGAAAGGTGTTTATCGCTGATTCGGGAAATCACAGGATACAAGTATTTGATTTAAAAGGAAACTTTTTGTATTTGTTTAAAGTTGGCAGCGGTCCCGGCGAAAAGCCTTCTGATCCGGTGGATGTACTGGCCTCCAAGCTCAAAGGCTACGTCTACGTATCGGACAACGATAACCATAAAATAAAAGTGTATAACCGCAGCGGTATTTTTCAATTCGAATGGGGGGGATTCGGCGAAGGACCCGGTGAATTCAGATACCCGGGGATTCTGGCGATCAATGAATACAATCAGGTTTTCGTCGTCGATGTGCTCAACACTAGAGTCCAGAAATTTGACCCTTTTGGAAATTTCATAACAGATATCGGCGCTTGGGGTGTGTTTCCGGGCAAACTTTTCAGACCGAAGGGCGTAGCCATTGATAAAAAAAACAGGGTATTTGTCAGTGACAGTTATATGGGATTGCTACAGGTGTTTACCGATTCGGGCGGCTTTCTGGGGGTTGTTTGTGTAAATAACGAAAAAAGACAATTTATTACACCCGTCGGGCTCTATATGGGTAATAAGGATGACCGTCTTCAAATAGTGGAAATGAAGGACAACAAAATCAGTGTTCTGAAAATGTTAGACTAATGATTAAGGCCAGAGCATACATATACCTATTCATCATCACTGCAATCCTTGCGCTGGCTTCACACACGTCGGCCTTGGAAATGTCTTCCAAAAGAGACTGTGCCATCTGCCATGTCATGTGGCTGGACGATTTTCGGACGGATAAAGAAACGCTGATTAAGTGGCAACCCGGCAATGTTTTGATGAAAGATACCCAGGGCGTTGTGAGCGCTGAAGATAACTGTTACAGCTGCCATGATGGGTATGTCGTTGATTCACGCTATATAGTAGACAAACATCAGCAGCACAAAACATTCGTAAAACCTTCTAAAAAAGTGACCATCCCCGCTACCCTGCCGTTAAGCAATAAGGATGAAATCTACTGCGGAACCTGTCACACAGCCCATGGGCCGGGTGCTCCCCCGGCGGGTGATCTCCCGGCGCCGGCCTCTTTTTTTAGAGTCAGAAATATTGATTCCAGTTTGTGTGAAATGTGTCATACAAATGAAACAGAATTCAAGCGCTCCAACAGCCATCCGCTAAAAACCACGGCCCTTAAATTGCCTGAAAAACTCTTTCGACTAGGAAGCAGAAAGGCGCTGGACCGCAATAAAATCATTTGCCAAACCTGTCATAAAGCTCACGGGGCGAAAGGGGATAAAATAACCATTGTCGATAACAAAAATTCCGAATTATGTATTACCTGCCATGATACACAAAAGGGTTTAATCGACACCCAGCACGATTTGCGAGTGTCGCTGCCCCGAGAAAAAAATATCAAACAACAGCTATCTTCCCAATCAGGTCCGTGCAGTGCTTGCCATACCCCCCACAATGCCGCCGGAAAAAAGCTGTGGGCCAAACGGCTTAACCCCGGCATTCTGGCGACCCAGATGTGTCTGACCTGCCACGGGAAAGACAGAGGTTATAAAAACAAGCGTATCGGCCGCCGCTCACACCCCGTTAACATCGATTCCGCTTCCAAAAGATTGATGACCGCTGATTTGCCGTTATTTTTGGCGGACGGAACCGAAAATCCGGCCGGCAAGGTTCAATGTTTTACCTGCCATGATGTCCATCGCTGGGACCCTGGCTCGGCCGTCAATAAAGGCAAAAAAGACATCGAGGGAGATGCCTCCAATAGTTTTTTAAGAATGGTCAACGATGCATCATCCACGCTGTGCCTGGCGTGCCATAAGGATAAAAAAGTGGTAATAACGACTGACCATAACCTTAAAATAACCGTCCCGAACGCCAAAAACTTGCAGCATTTTACCGCCCGTGAGTCCGGGCCCTGTGGTGCCTGTCATATACCCCATAATGCCGCCGATCAAAGGCTGTGGGCGCGCCGCCTAAAGCCCGGCAATTTTGCCTCACAGGCGTGTATCAGCTGCCACGACCAAAACGTCGGCTTCCGATCAAAACTCACCGGAAAGCACTCCCACCCCCTCGGCGTTGACTTGCTTTCCAAAGTCTCAATTACCGAAAAACTGCCCTTATTTTTAGCAAACGGTACCAAGAATCCGGCCGGCAAAGTTCAATGTTTTACCTGCCACGATGTCCACCGCTGGGACCCCAAGGCGCCATCGGATAATAAAGGCAAAAACCTTGAGGGCGATGACTCCAACAGTTTCTTGAGAATCGCCAGCAGCCGTTCATCAACACTGTGCCTCACGTGCCATAACGATAAAAAGCAAATCATTACTTCCGATCACAATCTGCTAGTTACCGCGCCGCAGGAAAAAAACCTGCAAGGATCTCCCGCTGGTATTTCAGGACCTTGCAGTGCCTGCCATATACCTCATAATGCCGCCGGCCAAAGGCTGTGGGCCAAACGACTGGCGGGAGATAAAGATTTTTCAACCCAATTATGTACCGGATGTCACGACCCAAGCGGGGCTGCCAAAGCGAAACTTATCGGCCCCAACGATCACCCGGTCAATGTCACTTTTTTTCGATCGAAGATGCAAAAGTCCGGAGATAGGGCCATCTCCGAACTGCCGCTATACGGCAAAGACGGCAAGCGCGCACCCGAGGCGCAGGTTGTCTGCATGACCTGCCATGAGCCGCATACCTGGACGCCCAATAAATCGGGTCCTTTATTGAATTCTGAATATAAAAATTTAGAAGGAAATGCGACGAACAGTTTTTTAAGAAAGGCGAATTTCCCGTCATCAAACCTGTGTGAAACCTGTCATATCGATAAAGCATTGGTAGTAGGAACAGATCATGATCTTAGTAGACCGTAAAGGAGTCAGGTCAGTGCGGCACATGCCACCTTGTTCACAACAGCCCCAACAAGTTAATGCTCTGGGCAAGATCATATGGTCCTGTTTCCGATGACGTAAGTATGATGAATGCCTTATGCAGAAGCTGCCATTCCAAAGGACAACTTGCAGAAGCAAAAATTCCAGGCATCACAGTCCATCCTGAGGGGAAACTCGTCAATAATATTTTGCGGTTGGCCAGGAAAGAAACCATTTGGGCCCCTATATATAATAAATCCGGCAGGGAGACGAATATCGGCTATATTTCCTGCCCGACCTGTCACAATAGTCATCAATGGAGCCCTTTTTCTAAACAAAAAGGACTCAATAAAAATCTGGAAGGAGATGCAAAAACAAGCTTTTTAAGAAACCTGAGCGTTAACATCCTTTGCCGTGACTGCCACGGATTAGACGCGCTTTACAGGTATAAATATTTTCATGACCCTCTAATAAGAGGCGGATCTAAGATCCGAAAAAAACTCACTGGCCCAAAATATTTTAATCAGTAGGATCATAGTGGATGTAGGATAGACTTGGCCCGAAACAACAAAAGGAAAAACATGGTGAAATCTAGAACCCGGCGAAAACAAATTCAATTATCACTCATATCTTTTATCCTCTTATTGGTTTCTGTCCAAGTTTTTGCGGATCAAAAGGAACAAGAGGAGAAAACGACTCTACCGGAGCAAAAAGTGCAAGAAGGAGATGAAGTATATCCGGTACCCCCTCCGCTTGTTTACCAAGGACTTTTTCCCTGCCAGGCTTGCCATCGCAAGGACTCTCGAGGCGTGAGCAGCCAGGTTGATCAGGGAAAATCGTTTCTTGGAAAGTTCCTTAGAGCGCCCGATCCCAGACCGAGAATTCTGGTGCGGATGCACAGGGATATTAACCTGCAACATGCCGACTGGCAATGGTGCCTGAATTGTCACAACACCGATGAAAGAAACTATCTCAGGTTAATCAACGGTGACACCATTCCTTTTGAAAAATCATATCGGCTTTGCGGACAGTGCCACGGATTGATTTACCGCGACTGGAAACGGGGTATTCATGGAAGGAGAGTGGGCCAGTGGGACGGGAAAAAACTCTACCTGTTGTGCGCCCATTGTCATGATCCTCACAGCCCCAAATTTCGTAAACTTATGTCGCAGGATCCGCCCCGTCCCCCCAGTTATGGCCGCTGGGAGTCGAAGGGTAAACTCAAAAAGAGTCATGCGGATTAACGCGTGGCCATTTAGAAATAGCCACGAAAGCCAAGAAATGACACAAAAATACTTACTGATTTTTTGATTTAATTGGCTGCTTGAATATAACTTTTAGTGTTTTTAGTAGATTTAATAATCACTCTATGAATTTGGTTTCAGGTGTCTGGTTTCAGGTGTCAGCAAACAGATGACGGAGAACAGAAAACAGAGGACAGTAAGGGTGCTTCATCCTCCAGTTTTCACCATCTGTCTTCGACTCGGCTGAGCTCGTCGCAGGCTGTCGTCTGGCCTCTGTCCTCTGAAACCCGAACACTGACACCTGAAACCTTACTCTCATCAAGGGGAATAAAAATAGGATAAAAATTAAGAGCCTCAATATGAGAATTTTCACCACCCTAGACAACAACTAATGTTTGAAGGTAAGGATCCCACATGAAAAAAGAAAATCAAGAAGCCCCCGACGTTCTAGAAGAGTTCGTTCAGAGCCATTTCAGTGAGATGAGCCCGGATGAAATCGCAGAAGTTAAGGAGCGCTTAGAGAGACAGTACAAGAAAAAGTACGGCCGTGAGTTTGTCCTGGGAACCGAACCGCCCTATCCGGATGTCCTTTTTGCCTATGCCCTGGACATTTCCCGCTGTATCGGCTGTCGGCGCTGCGTCGATGCCTGTGTTCAGGAAAACAATCAAAGCCGCCGTCCTCAGATCGAGTGGATAAGGGTCCTGCGGTTTAAAAAGGGGACGATGAACCTTGAAGAATCCGAACACTATTACGAAACCGGCATGGTAGCGAAGGAAGGATATTATACGGTACCCATCCAGTGCCAACAGTGCGAGAACCCGCCGTGTGTGAAAGTGTGTCCAACCACGGCGACCTGGAAAGAACCCGATGGCATCGTGGTCGTAGATTATAACTGGTGCATCGGTTGTCGATACTGTATGGCGGCTTGTCCCTATTGGGCAAGACGGTTCAACTTCGCCGAGCCGGAAATTCCCACCGATGAATTAAATCCAAATCTGCACTACCTGGGGAATCGGCCGCGAGGCAGAGGTGTGGTGGAAAAATGCACCTTCTGTGTGCAACGCACCCGCAAGGGCCGCTACCCTGCTTGTGTAGAGGTCTGTCCGGTGGGTGCGCGCAAATTCGGCAATATTCTCGATCCCGAAAGCGAAATCAGTCACGTGTTGGAAAATCAAAGGGTTTTCAAGCTTAAAGAGGATCTGAACACCCAGCCTAGATTTTATTATTTCTTTTCTATCTAAATAAAAAGTTTCTTGGTAAATAAAAAAAGGGACAAAGCTAATGCGTAAGATCATTCATTTTTTAGGTCAAATCATACAGCGGCTATTTCAAGGACCGCTCATTTACTACGCCTGGTTAGTATTTCTTCTCGGTTTGATCGGCGTCGGCATATGGGGTTACGAGGCCCAGTTCATGAAAGGGCTGGCGATAACCGGAATGACCGATCAGGTGTCATGGGGTTTTTATATCGGCAACTTCACATTTCTGGTGGGTGTCGCCGCCGCCGCCGTATTGTTGATTATTCCGGCGTATATCTATGATTTCGGCCCCATTAAGGAAATCAC
>CALZJV010000222.1 GCA_945787595.1 uncultured Desulfobacterales bacterium
ATATTTGAGCGTGTCATTTTACCGGCCAACCAACCGGCCAGATAGCTACCGCCCTGGGGTTGGGTATCGATGTCACTGATAAGTCCGGGAGTAATATCTTTGTGATTTTCAATGGTGATGACTTTAACACCGGTCTCTCGAGCAATCTCGGGTGCGACTGTCTGATAGCCGGATGCGTGGCAGATAATCAAATCACAGCCTTTTTTCACCATGTCGCGCAAGGTGGGTTTGATGTCGCCATACCCCAAAGCTTCGCCCAGTACAA
This sequence comes from uncultured Desulfobacterales bacterium, assembly GCA_945787595.1. The sequence goes on from CALZJV010000222.1 coordinate 266, forward strand.
TCTTGAAGCCATATTTTTTGGCCATTGCTTCAAGTCCAACTTTGCCCTGTTCGTTCCAGCCCTTATCGGTTCCGGCTTCGGGGATAGCAAGTCCCACCAGTTTTGGTGGATCGCCGGCAAGGGCCAGACCGCCCGCAAGGCCGATCACCCATATCAGGGTAAGCATCGAAATAAGTATTCTTCTCATGCAAGGCCTCCTTTTTGGTTTTCCCAGCAGATTTTTATTGTTAGCTTGGCTTAATCTGAGTTTCCGGTGCCAGAAAGCATTTATTTATCTCCTTACGATGTTCAATTATTACTTATAGACACACCAATATGGCCTTACTTATACCCTCTTTCGTAGGGGATGCAAAGCGCGGACGGAAGATTTGTCGAGCGCGCAAATATCAAGAGCGCGGCAACGACGACCAAATACGGTGTCATCAATCTCAAGGCAGGAATGGGCTATAACTTTCAGTCAGATCTACGCACGAGCCGTTTTCCAGCCTTTTTCCAGGATAACATCCCATCCTGAAAATGGATTACCCGGCTATATCCCATGCTTACCAGCTTTTCCGCGGCGAAATAGCCCATAGGCCCTGACATGCAATAGACAACAATTTTTGTTTGCGTATCATTCGGGAGTTCGTTTTTATGCTGCTCAATGCCATTATACGGGATCAACAGATCCGTTGCAGGGATCTCCCCAGCGTAGGGAATATGAACGTTGATGAGAATAAAATCCTTATGATCCATCATTTGAACAAACCGGACCATGGAAATATTTTGATAGCCGTTGGTGTCCATGGACCATCCGTTGGATATGAACAGTGTCACTAACATCAAAACAATCGCTGCCATCAGTATTCCAGGTTGATGATTGATTTTTGCCATATAGCTTCCCCCTTGTTATGTCGTTTGTCAAAAAAGCTGTAGTATAAATTACACCCTTACTCAGCGATCCGCAAGTCTTGTACCAAAAGTAAAGGGCGGCCTTGATAGCCGCCCTTTTCAGAAAGGAGAATAACAGCGGGTTTATATTATCGCCAACAAGAGTCCTCAGGTGAAGCATAACCATAACCCATGTGGTAACCTCCCATCATAAATCCCCTGCCGGCGTTGGGGCTGAGTTTTCTCATTTTAATCATGTGATTGATGCGCTTCTGATCCAGCTCAGACCCGAGTTCGGAAATTTCTTTCTGCAAGGCCCCTGCCTTTGAGACATCCGGATTCTCTTTGTAAAGTTCACTTCTCAGTTCAAGTTCTTTGGAATAAAGATTCCGCCTGATACCGTCAGTCGCCTTAAGGAAAGCGGACCGTTCCTCTTCCAATGCCTTGATGTCTTCATCATTCAAATTACCCGAATAATCATAGCCCCGCTCCCCGTAATATCCATGATGCATTCCGGGTCCGCCGTGCATTAAACCATAATTACCATAGCCTTCTCCCATATGTCCAAAAGCATAGGTTCCAATCCCGATGGCAACTGCAATTGTCAGCCCTAATATTAACTTTTTACTCATGATATTCATCCTTTCTTTTATAATTTGATTCCGATTTTTTTTCCGTCCAATTTTACAAAGAACAGTCTTTGTTGCCTGTTTGATAGAGCAAACGGTGTGCCAAATTTTTTTCAATTTCTAAAGATGGATATATTGCTCTGATATTATATAGAATATTTCAGAATACGGTTTGACATCTGAACAGAAAAATACCGGGCCTTCAGGTTCCGGTGAAAAAAGTGCGCAATTTTAACGCATCCGGACTGGATACCTGGGTACTAATTACCCAAATTCCGATCATATCGAGATTAATAATATAAAGAAATAAAGTGCCGGAGAGATAAAGCTGCATGATTACAGAGGGTTGGCTCAATAGATAAATGTTATAGGTAAATATTGGCACAAAAATGGCTACTCAGTGGGTAGAGCCCGTTTCAAAATCAGTATTTTAATTTAAATCAAGGGAGAGAAGAATGGCACAAAAAAAAGGTCGGGTGAGCAGTATCGAAAAAGACGGCTGGGCCATGGTCGTCACTGAAAAAGGAGATGCCTGTAACAATTGCGAATCAGCACAGTTTTGTCATTCCCTGGCGGACTGTTCCAGGATGGAGACGCGGGTCATAAACCGGGCTAACGCGCGGGTCGGAGACAGGGTAACCATCAGCATCAGTTCAAGTTCGGTTTTTAAAAGTGCCATGATTCTCTACCTCATGCCAACCCTAAGTCTTATTTTGGGTGCTATCATCGGTTCCGGATTGCACAATTATCTGGGCATTGGCGAAACCGGTGCAGCTATTTTATTTAGTTTTGCAGGCCTAATACTGGGATTCATAATTGCCGGTTTGATTTCAAAACGCCAGACAGCCGGCAGTAAACTCACACCAGCAATTACCCGCATAATAAGACGGACAGAAGGATTACATCTATCGCAGATTCAAGCAGGACTCAGACACAAATAAAGGATAAATACCAATGAAAAATAAAAACACACTGCTCATCGTCGATGACAATATCGCCAATCGCACCATGCTGCGAATTTTTTTAGACTGGCAATACGAGATTTTTGAGGCGGATGACGGATCAACTGCCATTGAAATAGCAGGTAAACGGCATTTTGATCTTATATTGATAGATATCCGCATGTCCGAGGTCTCCGGCATAGAGGCACTCGATCAGATTAGATCACTGAGACCGGATGTCCCGATTCTTATAATGACAGCTTGTGTCTCGGATGTAATAGCCGATCAGGCTAAAGATAGAGGCGCTTTTGGTTGTCTTGGCAAACCCTTTGATTTTGAGGAGCTAAAGTTAGCAATGGAGCGAGCCATACTTTCCCGGCGCCCCCGGCAAAGCGCCGTGCTTTAGGAATTCCGGCCGAAGGATAGGAAACCACGCATTCATTTTGCCTCAAAAGACCAGTTGCAGAAGGTATTGACCGCTTACATCTTCTGTCCCGTCGTTTTGAAAACGAATCCGCCGGATCTTTTCAAATGATGTGTATTTCCAAAATTATTTTCCATTGCCAGCCATGGTTTGCGTTCGCCGATGGGTATTTTTTACCCGTTCGAAACCCGTCATACCCACCAAAACCGCGAATTTTTTTTGCACTTGCCACCATAATATTCTGGGAAATAAAAATTTTCAATGCTGATTATTATTATTCAATATTATATCAGGATGTTAAATTGCTATGCCACCAAGTGGCATAGCGCTTGCACTCTCATCGGATAAATTCTGAAAATACAAACATGGAGGATACCCTGTGAACTTATCCGCGAAAAATAAAAAAACAGTTATTGATCCTGTTTGCGGCATGGCGGTTGTGCCCGGCGTAAAAGAAATAATTACGACCGTTGACGGGGAAACCTATTATTTCTGTGCCGAGGGCTGCCGGCAATCATTTGAGGAAAATCCCCAAGAATTCCTCAACCCCGAGCCGGCAAAGAAAAAAGGATTGTGGGGTCGCTATCTGGAGCGGCTGGAAAAAGCCAACGGGGGCAGGGCCATGAAATGTCACTGAACCATGGCTTCAAAGAGGAATGAGCACAGCAATATTGGCATGTTCTAAATGGAGGCTTTTAAACGGTTTGGCGAGCAATATTCACAGTATGCCGAGATTATCCCGCGCTTTATTCCTCGAATTCGATGGGTCTAGTGCCCCTTTTGAATCCGGTATTGAAGAACTGTTAATGAAATAAATGCTCTTAGAAAAAGTATGTTTAGTTAAACCGTAGCTTGGTGAAATTGTGCTTAATGATTATAGGGAAAGGGCAAAATAAATCTACCCGGGAGTCGTGAATGCGAGATGAAATCCAAAATAATTCGATGACGACGAGTTCTGTTACCAGAAAAAATACTGAAGACGAAACACAAGGATCGCCGGGCGTTGATACAGCTGCATGTTGTAGTGGGATCCGAAATCAGACCGCTCAGTTTGAGCATGCATCCGATCAACATCCGGCGGTTGTGTTAACCATCAACGGCATGCACTGCGAATCCTGCGTCGGCAGAGTTAAAACGGCTCTTACAGCGCTTGACGGTGTGGCCGATGCTTTCGTCGACATCGATGCGTGCAAGGTCGCCGTACGGTTTGACCCGGCGATCGTCGACATTGATGACTTAAAAGCAGCCGTAACATCCGCCGGATACGAGATAGCCGAGAACGATCCAAAGGGTTTAAAGACAGCCCCGGAATGCTGTGAGCAGCCGGTGGACCTCTCAAATCCGCGCGCCTATTTACTGGGTGTGCTGGCCTCTTTTGCTATTGCGGGACTCTATTTGGGTATGAATACGCTGACATCGAATTGGTATTTTGCCAGGGTCCAGTTCAGCGAATACCGGTGGTGGATCATTAGCCTTGCTGTCGGGTTGGGAATCCAGGTGACCTTGTATACCTTATTAAGGGGCCATCTTCGCGGAAAAAAGAAAACAGCGGCCAATTCGAGCATGGCCGCTTCCGGCGGGGTCTCCGCTGTGGCCATGATGGCCTGCTGCTCTCATTTTCTGGCAACACTCATACCGCTGCTAGGGGTATCCTTTCTTTCTGCAACTGCGGTGGCAGGCCTTGAACAATATCAGCCTTACTTTTTTCTGGCAGGAGTCGTGTCATGTCTCTTTGGTATCGGGCTAATGGTACGCATGATGCGAAAACATGGAATGTTCCGGACCGGAGTCCCAAAAGTGCTAATGCGCATCAGACCGGGTCGTCTCAGTAATGTCTAAAAAAGAAACGGAAATGAAAATCGACAGGATATATGGAATTATTGGACTTGCAGCGCTGGTGATAGTAGCGGTGGCGGTAGGATTGGCGGTTGACGCCGGCGCCTATGAAATGAGATCAAACCGGGAAAAGCGGGTGCGTGTGGATGTTAAGCCGGTCCAGCTTGTGCCGGGGCAACCCGCAAAATTTGAAGTGCAGATGAATACCCATTCCGAAACCCTTGGAGAGGATATGGTTGCAGTCAGTTCCCTTAAAGATAACGCAGGGCGGGTATATCAGGCAACCGCCTGGCAGGGGTCAGAGCCCGGTGGGCACCATCGCGAAGGTGTGCTGGAGTTTCCGAAGCTGGAGGACAACACTGAATCGATCACGCTCATTATTCGAAAAGTCGCCAATGTACCTGAGAGAACCTTCGAGTGGGCGGTGCAGCGCTAAAAAAGTGTGAGATCATTCTGAGGGATTTTATACTCAAATGAGTCATAAATAACTTTATTTCGACCTATTAATCGATAACCAAAAAAACTTAGTGGAGGACCTGCAAATGACCGGAAAGCATTTATTGATCGCAACGGCTATAACTACCACCCTTCCTGCATTTTCAGGTCTGCGAGAACAAATTCAACTAAATAAAATTTATGACCGAATTTTGGAGGAAATGCTGGCTGAAATTGAAGATTCAGATAAAAAAAGGAATAAAAAAATGATAAAATTACTGCTAGAAAAAATCAAAAAAAATCATGCCTTAGCTATGATCCTGTGCTGCGGCATCCCAATTGTTGGAATTCTGGCCCTCTCATCTCTTGGAATCCTGGGATCCTGGGGCTATTATGCCCTCCTTTTAATTTGTCCTGTCGGACATCTGTTGATGATGCGGGGAATGCATTCAAATACAGAAGAAACAATGATTCCGCGACAGATCGAGTATAAAAATGACGAATCTTGAAATCAATGCTGATAGTTTCATTATTGCATAAAAAAAAGGTCCAAACAGGCGCCCGGCATCGGTCAAGACTGGAGATCTAACCATGTGTCATCTGATATTTTTTATACCTTTCTTTGCGTTACCGGTTTTTTGGATATTGCCGTTTAACACTGCCTTGACGATTTATCTGATAATCTGCGGGATTTGCTTTTTTATCTATTTCAAAATCTTTCAAGCCATGCGAATGAAACCCTGGAATGGTAAAGAGGCCATGTTGGGCAGAACCGGTCTGGTTATTCAGGACATCGACCCGGAAGGTAAAATCCAATATGCCACCGAAATCTGGAATGCAATTGCCGATGGGAAAAAATTTGCAAAAGGTGACAAAGTTGTAATCTATGGATTTTGTTGGGGATTGAGAGTGCTGGTGCAAGAAACGCGCGTTAAAAGAAGCTGCTGGGAAGAAGGTGATGGTCAATAGGCGTTTTGCGATTCCCGAACGAATATTTTCCCAATGGAGCAACTTCAATAGCCCAATGAAACCGGTATTAAATGGCTTAGAACATAAATATCATCGAATTTCAAAAAATCCTTGCTTTTATACCACAATGTAGGTACAAAAGAGGAGGGTTTTGCAAAGGTCTCGAAACAATGGGCCACAATTTATGAATATTACTAAAAAAAATCTTATTCTGCTTGTCATCATCGGCGTTCTTACGTCCGGCCTTCCGGTTATCACATTATGTTCGTCTTATTGTGTCTCAAGCGATCCCGACCTCGATTCTCCCATGGACGGAAGCTGCCCGTTTTCATTTCATTCATTTGTCCAGATTGTCATGGTGCTGTCAGCTCTTTTTGTTTTGCCCCTTGCAGGTCTTTTTCTTGTCAAGGACAGGCAATTCATACCATCCGGAGTCTATTGGCCCCTCTTTAGGCCCCCTCGATTTTCCCACTAAATAATCACGACCAATTCAATCCATCTGAATAATTTCATATTGTCTCAGACAGCCTGAATATTTCATAAATTTTTTCCCTTTATATATTTTCAGGTTTTAATGAATTTGAAGTGCCAAATAAAGTTTCGCCGATAAAAACCTTTTCACGGGGTTGCGAGCGGAGGCGAGGAATGACTGGAATCGGTTATTATTCTATTTTAATTTCATTATTCTTGTCGGTTTATTGCGGCTTAGCGTTGATTCTCGGCATTAAAAACCGCCGGGCCGAAGTGATTGCCAGCGCTGAGAACGCTGCCATGGCTGTTTTTGTTTTTTTGACCTTGTCCGCGGCAGCCATGATCTATGCCTTGATAACGAGAAATTTTCAAATCGAATACGTTGCCAGATATACGAGCCGCAGTCTTTCGCTTCTGTATACCTTGACCGCTTTTTACGCCGGGCAGGAAGGCTCGCTGCTATTCTGGAGCTGGATTCTTTCGATTTTTACGGCAATTGTAATTATCCAGAACAAAAATAAAAATCGCGAACTCATGCCGCATGTACTCCTGGTTTTGACAACAATTATATTTTTTTTCGCATTTCTGATGATCGTTGCAACCAATCCGTTTAAAACTTTTAATTTCGCACCGTCCGACGGCCAGGGTTTAAACCCACTGCTTCAAAATCCCGGCATGATTTTTCATCCTCCGGCCTTATTAATAGGCTACGTTGGATTTACGGTTCCTTTTGCTTTTGCTTTGGCGGCTCTTATTACCGGCAAGCTCGGCAGCACATGGATAAAAACCACCCGTAAGTGGACCCTAACCGCTTGGGCTTTTCTAACCGCCGGAAATCTGCTGGGAATGGAATGGGCTTATGTCGAGCTGGGTTGGGGGGGATACTGGGCCTGGGATCCGGTTGAAAACGCTTCATTTATGCCGTGGATATTGGCAACCGCCTACCTGCATTCGGTCATGATTCAGGAAAAAAGAGATATGTTAAAGGTCTGGAATATTGTCTTGATTATCTCTACATTTCTAATGACCATCTTTGGGACCTTTATCACGCGAAGCGGGCTGATTGCTTCTGTCCACTCTTTTGGAGAATCGACTTTGGGCTGGTTCTTTTTATTTTTTTTACTGCTTGCCCTTATCGTTTCGTTATCACTACTCATTTTTCGCCTTCCGCATCTGAAAAGCAAGAATCAGCTGGACTCCTTACTTTCCAGAGAAAGCAGTTTTCTGATCAACAACCTGCTTTTTGTCGGTATCGCTTTTACGGTCCTGTGGGGCACTCTTTTTCCCATTATTTCGGAAGCCGTTCGAGGCATTAAAATGACGGTTGGTCCACCGTTTTACAACGGTGTTGTGGCTCCTCTCGGGTTAACATTGCTTTTGCTGACGGGTCTCTGCCCTATCATTGCCTGGCGTAAAACGACACTTAAAAAGTTTGTCGGCAAACTTCTTTTGCCGTTAATCATTTCGGGTTTAGCAGCGGCCGGGCTATATCTCTACGGCATTCGATCACTTTATGCTTTGATAACATTCATATTTTGCATCTTTGTCGCAACCAACCTTTTTATGGAGTTTTTCACCGGCACCCACACCCGCCGCGCTGTTTTTGGCGAGAACTATCCGAAAGCATTTTGGAAACTTGTGACCAAAAACAAACGACGTTACGGCGGCCATATGGTTCATTTCGGGGTTGTTCTGATTTTCATGGCTTTTGCGGGAAGCGTATTTAATGTGGAAAAACAGGTCTCCTTAAAAACAGGAGAATCTTTTAAAATCAAAAACTACACATTACGATTCGATGCACTTTCCAATTATCCCACGGCCAGTAGACAAAAGGTCGTTGCGACGTTAACGGTCCTCAACGACGAGCATCAAGTGGGGATCGTTTCACCCGAAAAAAGTCTTTACCATGGGCAGAATCAACCAACAACTGATGTGGCGATCCACACGAATTTTAAAGAAGATCTTTATGTTATCCTGGCCGGTTATGAAAAGGATCTTGTCACCTTCAAGGTCTTGGTCAATCCACTGGTAGTTTGGCTTTGGATTGGTGGTGGAATCATGGTTTTAGGAACGATAATCGTTGTATTGCCGGACCGCCGCAAGAGGGTGCAGCCAATTTTTGAGGGATGACGGGAAAAATGAAAAAAAATGAAGTTCAGCCACTAAGACATGAAGGCACGAAGAACGAAAATGACGTTTAGCTTTTGTCAAAAAGAGAGGAATCAGTAAAATTAAACAATTTCGAACCGTAGGAGTACACCATGTTGGGATATATTATCCTTTTTGGGCTGCTGTTAGGGGCATGTTACTGGATCATAAACCCGCTGCTTCAGGAAAACGTTCGCCAAAACGGCTTCACACCGAAACCGGAGGATATCCTGGAAGCGTTAAAGAACAAAAAAGATGGCACTTATGCCACCATCCGAGAGCTGGAATTTGATTTAAGCATGGGCAAATTGACTGAAGAAGATTTTCAGATTCTTAAGCGGCAATACACACAGGAAGCTGTCGCATGGGCAAATTGACTGAAGAAGATTTTCAGATTCTTAAGCGGCAATACACACAGGAAGCTGTCGGCTATATGAAGGAAATGGATAAATTAGAGTCGCTACAAGCAACATTTCCAAAGCCCGTGGATACGGTTCTTGAGGAAGAAATTGGGCAAGGAGTTGCTGCGAACCGCGCCTATAAATCAACCAAAAGAAAATACATTTACTGCACTTCTTGTGGCGCGAAGGCTGCTGTTGAGAGTCGATTATGTGCCGCTTGCGGGTCAAATTTGCACAAGCGCAACAAAAATTATTTCCAGGAGGAAAATTGAAAAAAAGAAAAAAGTATAAACCGCTTATCATTTCTGCCGTTATTCTTATGGTTATCGGATATCTAATTTATACCGGTCTGCGGGATACCATGGTTTTTTACTTAACGGTTTCTGAAGTGTTGGCAAAACCGCCGGAGGATTTGACCGACACCCAGAAGGTTGGGGGCATCGTGACCGCCGGGTCGGTTCAATGGGATCCGAAGACGCTAAAGCTGTCTTTCAAAATTGAAGACGAACAGGCCAATCTAATAGTCAACTACGCCGGCGTTGTTCCAGATTCCTTTAAACCCGGAACAGAGGTAATCGTCGAAGGGACTTACCGGGGAAAGGGCAATTTTTTGGCTACTACAATCATGCCGAAATGTGCGTCGAAATACGAATAAAAGCCTATGCTTTTTCCTATACTGCGCTCGGAAAAAGTGGCCCCGGCGGGGCAGTCATGGCGCAGTTTATTAGGTTTCAGGTTTCAGGTTTCGGGTGTCAGGGAGTTGAGGTGATAGATCCTGAAACCTGAACACTGACACCTGAAACCTTTGAAATACCGACGCACGCGGTAACATCGACAATAAATTGTCGATATGATGTCGCTAAGCGCCTAAGGCAAAGCGGAGCGCTGCCGTATATGAATTTAGAACACCATATTGAGGCAAAGGGATTGAATAAAAAATTTGGTTATAAAACCGCCCTGCGGAATATTGATATTTTTTTGAAGGAAGGTGATTCCCTTGCCCTTTTCGGTCCCAACGGGGCCGGCAAATCGACATTGATTCAAGTTCTGTGCTCCCTGCTGCAGCCGACTTCGGGCAGCGTCAGGATTGCCGGATATGAAGCGCAACGTGATCGCGAGGCGCTGCATCAATTTATTGGCCTCATCGCTCACCAGACGTTTCTATATCCTCACCTAACCGCTTATGAAAATCTTAAATTTTACGGAACGATGTACGGGGTGGCCCGGCTTGATGTCAGGATTAAAGATGTTCTGGATCTCGTTGGATTGAGTGACTGCACTAATGACACCGTTCAAAACTTTTCACGCGGAATGCAACAGCGCCTCTCAATCGGGTTCTTCATGATCCGATGATACTGTTTTTGGACGAACCTTTTACCGGCCTGGACCAGCAGGGTCGTGAGGATTTTATAAAATTGATTTTGCAATTTCGCGATCAGGGGAAAACCGTAATCATGGCATCGCATGATTTACAACTGGGTATAGAACTGTGCGACCGGGCAGCGATACTAAAAGCAGGTAAAATTGTGTACCTGCAGGATGTCGCCCATATCTCGAAAAACGATTTTAGACAGATCTATGCACAACAAATCGGAGTAAATGTGTTGCCATTATAGGTGGTTTGATGAAATTTGTCCATAAACTGGGGGCCATTGTTTGGAAAGATTTTGTTTCCGAATTCAGAACCAAGGAGATGATTCTTTCCATGTGCCTATTTTCTTTTTTGGTCCTGATCATATTTAATTTCGCCTTTGGGTCATCACTCAATTTTGACCAGGGGATGATTGCAGGGATTCTCTGGGTTGCGTTTGTTTTCTCCGGGCTGACAGGACTCGGCCGGTCTTTTAGCATGGAGCGGGATAGAGGGACGCTTCAGGGCCTCATTTTATGTCCGGTCAGCCCCTGGACAATTTTTCTGGCAAAACTCATTGGCGTATTCTTATTTACAACCGTTATGGAAATTATTACTATTTTCATTTTATCGGTTCTATATAATACCACCGTCCTTCCCTTTCTCGTTCCGCTGGGGCTGATTGTTTTCCTGGGAACCCTGGGCTTTACGGCTATCGGAACCATTTTTTCCGCCATTTCTGCAACCGCGAAAGCCAGAGATGTCCTTCTGTCAATTCTCTTTTTTCCGATTTCGGTTCCCGTGATTATTGCTTCGGTTAAGTCAACCGCGATAATTTTAAACGGCAAATCTTTTCAGATGGTATTTCCCTGGCTAAAGATCCTGGTCGCTTTTGATCTTATTTTTCTGCTCGTTTCGTATTTAACTTTCGCGTATATCCTGGAGGAATAATCTTGAAGCGCACGCAAACCCTTTGGATACCTTTTCAGCTTCTTACCTACGTGTTGATGCTGATCGCGCTGTATGCCATCTTTCTCTATGCACCCGTCGAAAAAACAATGGGCGTCGTTCAAAAAATATTCTATATCCATGTCCCCTCCGCTTTTCTGTCATATCTGGCGTTTTTTATCACTTTCATAGCCAGTATCCTCTATTTATATCGCAAGGATTCTAAGTGGGATACCGTTGCTCATTGTGCGGTTGAAACCGGAGTCATATTTTGTACCATCGTTTTAATCACCGGCCCAATCTGGGCAAAACCTGTTTGGAATGTTTGGTGGACATGGGACCCGCGGTTAACGACAACGTTGATTTTATGGTTTACTTATGTTGCATACCTGATGCTCCGAAGGTCGGTAAAAGAAAACCAGCGGGCGAACCTATCGGCTGTCTTCGGTATCATCGGTTTTATTAATGTTCCGATTACATTTTTTTCCATCAGATTGTGGAGAACAATCCACCCGGTTATTATCACCAGCCGTGGTCTCAACATGTCTTGGCCGATGAAACTCTCTTTAATAATCACGCTTATCGCTTTCTGTTTTTTGTTTGTCTCCCTGCTTATAAGCAGAATCAGATTAGAGCGGTTAAAGATGCGTATTGAGGAAATCAACGAAATCGTGGACGACATGAATTTAATAAAATAGCGAAAGGGATTTATAATGGATAATAGTATTTATCTTTTTGCGGCCTTCAGCATAACCTGGTCGGTTATTTTCATATACATTTTCAGACTCTTCCGGAGTCAAAAGGCCCTCAACTATCAGATAAATAAAATCAAAAAATCGTTGCAGAAAAATATCGAATTGGACGACAGCCATTCCTGAACACAGAGCTTGAGCATTGCGTCTTGCGGATGACGCCTGATGAGGATTCATTAGCTATATGGAACCAAAAATATTTTTTCGAAAATCAGGTCTAGCAATTGCTGCGCTCGTCGCAGTCGGCTTTTTAGGACTTTTAGTATGGGGCATGCTAAACAAGCAACCCATAACCGGCCTTAGCGGCGTCACCATGGTAAATCGTGAGGCACCTGGCTTTATCCTGACGACATTCAAAGAACCCACGATTTCCCTGCAAGACTTGCGGGGCAAACCGGTAGTCATCAATTTCTGGGCGTCCTGGTGCCCTCCCTGCAGGATTGAAGCACCGCTTATAGAAAAAACGTGGCGGGCGTATAAAAATCGTGGTCTGATTTTTCTCGGGGTCAATATTCAGGATCGGAAGGAAGATGCCCTGAACTATATCCGGGAGTTCGATATCACCTATCCCAACGGACCGGACCCGACCGGAGAGATCAGCATCGACTATGGAGTTTCAGGCCTTCCGGTGACGTTTTTCATATCCAGCCAGGGAGAGGTTGTTCGTCGCTGGGTTGGCGCTATCGAGAAAAGCGTGCTGATCAGCTCCATCGAGGAGATCATGCCATGACTGAGATACAGATTTTGCTGACCAACTGGATGAATGCATTGGCCGTCTTGCTCCCCTTTGGATATTCCTTTGGGGCCGGGATGGTGTCAACCGTTAATCCGTGCGGTTTTTCCATGCTGCCGGCCTATCTATCTCTTTATCTGGGTGAGCGGGATAGCGGCACTGCTTCCGGCCATTTTATTGTCAGAGGTGGCAAAGCGCTGCTTATCGGAACAGCGGTAACCTCAGGATTCACGGTCCTTTTTTCCTTTTTCGGCTTCATTCTCTGGGCCGGGGGATATTTTCTTATGCAGTATTTGCCCTGGCTCGGTTTGTTTGTCGGGGCTGTCCTGGCTTGTCTCGGCCTGTTTCTGCTGGCCGGGAAATCGGTCCATGCTGCACTGCCGGCCCGCCTTGCGAACCTGATAGGCAGTTCCGAAACGCAAGGGGTCAAAACCTACTTTCTTTTTGGTATCGGATACGGCATGGCCTCTTTGGGTTGTACGCTGCCCATATTCCTGGTGGTGGTGGGAAGCGCCATTAAATCTCAGGGTTTTTCAAATGGTCTTTTCCAATTTTTCAGCTATTCCTTAGGTATGGGAGCCGTGCTGACCTCCCTGGCCCTAAGTATCGCTGTCTTCAAAGGAGGGCTGGCGACTTATTTGCGCCGTGTCGTACCCTATATGGGAAGAATTGCAGGCGCCCTGTTGCTGGTATCCGGATCTTACCAGATTTACTATTGGTTAACCAAAGGAGGATTGCTCGCATAAAAATGAAATACAAGATCATCATTATCGGGCTGGCCCTTTTGACCCTGCTTTTGTCGGACCTATCGGTTACAGCCCAGTATCATAATGAAGAAGCTATGCAGCAGACAGCCAAGGAAATTTACAGTCTTATTATGTGCCCGCTCTGCGCGGGTCAAACCATCGCCCAATCCAATAATGAAACCAGCAGTCAGATGCGGGATCTGGTTTTGAAAAAGCTGCGCCAGGGCGAATCCAAAGAAGAAATATTACAATACTTTGAAAGCCGGTACGGGGAACGAATCTTGGCCAAGCCCAATAAAAAGGGGTTCAACCTGATGTTATGGCTTTTTCCATTCGTGCTCGTCGCCCTCGCGGCCATCTTAATATATTTTCTGATTCGTCGCTGGTCTACAAGGGCACAGGCGACGTCAGCTGCCCATTTTGATGAGGACCAGCTTTCCGAATACAAAGAGCGTCTGGAAAAAGAATTAAAGCAATTCGATGAAAGTAATTAGGATTTAACGTTATTTTGTAACCGTTCACAGGTTCAGGGTTCAACGTTCAGGGTTAAGGACAAAGAAGGCATTAAAGATCCGAAGTTCTCGTTAAAAATGCTCATTTTCCCAAATAATTGCCAATTTGGCTCCAACTTTTGGATTAGGCCTGACGAATCTGACGCTTTTCTTGTAAATACGCATCCAAAATGCAGTTCGGGGACGAGAATGCAACCTTGAACCCCTGAACCTTTGAACCCGTGAACGCCTACCATGAAAAGGAATGTAACTATGGCAAAGAAGAAAAAAAAGAGTACATCGAAAAAACGTACCACGAATCCAAAACAGACGGCGCCGCAGTCAAAGAAGAGGTCTAAGTACTCTTTGCTCGCCTTATTAGCGGGTGGTTTTCTGGTTCTCACCGGGGCTTATTTTCTGTATGAGGGAGAAAAACCACCCACACAATCCCCGCAACTTACAGATTTTAAAAAGGAAAATATCAATCTTCGGGAGAAAAGTGCGACCCTATCACCACAAAGGTTTTCCGGGAAGGTCAGGCGCGCCTACAAGATAGCTCGCACGATACCGGAGGTGCTCGATCGTCTCTATTGTTATTGCCGTTGCCGGGAAAACTCCGGCCACAAAAATCTGCTGAGCTGTTATGTCGATACGCATGCATCCACGTGAAGTACCTGCATGGATGAGGCGCAGTTAGCGTCTCGAATGAACCTTCAGGGAGCAACCACAGCGGAAATTCAAAATGAGATCGACCGAAAATTTGGTTCGTAATCTCCGTTTTTTCCAAATTCTGATTCATAGGCCATGATCCAGAAAAGCAGGATTGCGGCTACTCTTATTGCCCTCCAGTCCTGCAAGAAAGCGAGCGATATTTAAAAGGGGCAAAGGGTTTTGGATTGACATCAATTATGGAAGGTTAAAATGAAACGTAGCTCATTTATATTACTAATTTTTTTTGTGCTGATGCCCATGGTTACAGGCTTTGCACAAAACTCGGTATCCGTCATTGACTCGCTTGATATTGAAATTTGGCCTGACTATGACAAGACGTCCGTCCTGGTTTTGCTGACTGGCACGCTCCCGGGAGATACCCA
Source organism: uncultured Desulfobacterales bacterium (assembly GCA_945787595.1). The sequence goes on from CALZJV010000222.1 coordinate 15,505, forward strand.
GTTTCCTGCCTCGGTCACCCTTCCTTTACCAGAAGTCGCCCAACTCAATGCTGTTGCCCGCATTGATAGTAAGGACGGCAACATGAAGGATGATATTTTTTCGAGCACCGATGCTCCCGGTACGCTAACGTTCAGCACACCGGATTTACGTTTTAGGGTGGAATACTATCTCCCGTACACTGTCAATAAAAACCAACGCTCCTTTGACTATACCTGGTTAGCTGCTCTAACCGTTAATAATTTTCAACTAAGGGTACAGCGACCGACATCAGCCAGCACCCTTAATACAGAACCAGCCGCTGCAAATGTCGTCAGGAGCGGGGATGGGTTCGAATACCACACCTTCCCTGCACGAGCTGTTCCGGCCGGGCAACCATATCCTCTGCGCGTGGATTACAAAATGACCACCGCTCAATTATCGGCGACAAGTTTGCCGCCCCCAAATACCAGCAAACCAACCTCCGCATTACCCGCCACGCCAAGCACCGGCTCCGGCATTAACTGGGCTTTGGCAGCTACTGTTACCGGTGGTCTCATCATCATTGTGGCCTTGGTCTGGCAGATTGCTTCTCGCCGTTCTTCGCTCGGCATTCGCAACCCCATTGATTCACGAGGTGAAAAGCAAACGCGGGCTAAATTCTGCCGCAATTGTGGCGAGCCAATCGATGAAGGCGACAGATTTTGCAGCGAATGCGGCTCAGAATTGTAAGACACCCTATGTAAATAGGAAGTATTCGGCACCTAGAGCATTTTTCTGACAATATGTTGTCCGAGACTGAAGGTGTCAGGGGTCGGCTGTCAGGTTTCCGCGCCGCCGCTGACCGCGGAGCGGCCAGTCAAATCGAAAGAGAAACTTCGTGGATTCATAAAGCTATTTTTTCTTAATTGAACGATTTTTTCAACACTCTGCCCATTAGTAGGCGGGGATAAACTCCGCCACTACAAAGGAAGTTTCACACAACAGGTAGGGGTCTGGACAGGCGGTTTATCCCCACCCGAGAATTGGCCTGCAAAGGCGATGATTGCCGTCAGAAGATCGCTTAATTTAGGGTGTTGATTGTGGGAGCGGTTTTCAACCACGATTTACTCGGTCGGACAAACACTTACAAATGTCATTTCATATAATTATTAAGCACCTCAACTGCCGGACACCCGAAACCTGACACCTGACACCTGAAACATATAAGCTGTTCGGTTGCTGTCTTGTTGGCTCACTCTTTAACGGATTCAAAGCGAAGATTGACGATAGTAGCCACCTGATGCTGATCACCGCTGGCCCCGTCCCAAACGGCCAATCCGAAGGAATAGCTTTTTTGAGGCTGATCAAGCCGCACATCCCGTCTGGAGGGAGTTCGTAAAGCTCTACTAAGCTCGAGCGTCCAGAATCCGCCCGACCAGGACGCGCGACCCCTGATGTCTGCTGAATCCCCGACTTCGGGAGAGCCGGATTCATATAGGGGGATACTTTTTTTCACCGGTTGGTTGCTGGCAGATAATTGCAACGGTACCTGTTTACCCCCCTCCATGTAAAATCGAGGATGGGGCGGCATTCCTTCCGGCTCTTCTGCATTGAGGGTGAGCGGAATGCCGCCCACGGTTTCCGGCACTCGCGCGCCGGAATCGTCGCTGCCATGCGCTGCAGAGATTTCAGGATGAGCCCATCGCAATGCGGGCTTTAAGCTTCCTTCCGGTATGAATCTTACCTGGTGGTCCAAGAACCCGTCCCCAGGCCGCCCCGCCCTTTCGGCCGCAAAGGCATTCCAATACCACTCATCTACGACTGCGCTCTCCTGCCGGGTGGCCATACGCGGGAATTTTCTGAAGCGGCCGGTGCTGTGGCATAAGACTGCACAACCGCCCTGCCTGAAGTCCTCGACCTTATCGGTTGCCTGCCAATGAAGCGCAAAGGCGTCGGGCCATTCCACTTTGGCCCGCCATCGCCCGCCGCTAAAAAGCCATTGGCCCATCCGGTCCTGGCGGGTTTTATCAAGCCATCGGAAAGCAAAATAAATATCGGTATCGTCGTAAACTGCCCGAATAAAGATCTCTGTTCCCGGTTGAGGAGGACTGTCACCTAATTGCCAGGTGGATACTTTCGTTTTGAAGGCGATGTTCCAGGTATCTTCCAGGGTCTTACCGTCCATTTCAGGAACAGGTTTTCCGTCCAAGTAAGCTGCAACAAGCGTGGGCGGCAGATCTTCTCCCTCATAATCACTGTGACGGTCGGGTTTATGGCAGTTCAGACATACCCTATCTGAGCGAGTTTCGAGAATATTGGCCCTTGCTAGTTCGGCTCCATCCCGGGCCCTGCCGCCGGCCATGAGTTCAGCGTAAAATCCTCCCGGACCATGACAGCTTTCGCAGGTAACCCGGTCCTCCTGGTAGTGACCGGTGAGTTCATTGAAACCCGTCGTGTGACAGCCGAGACAGCGCGATTCAACATATTTAAGCCCGCTCCTTTGCACCTCTTTCAGCTTGGTTCTCACCTTGTCAAAGGGTTTAAATTTGAGCGTGCGCCAGCGAGCCACATGTTTTGGATGCGAACCCAGATGGCAGCGAAGACACAGGCTTGAGCCGGTGAACGGTATCGGCTCTCCGGAAGCGCTATATCGAAACAAGTCAAGGGGCGAAGTTCCAGTTGCTCGGACTTTCAGATACTCATACAGTGGTCTGGGGGGGATACGCAAAGTGGAATGGGCTCTGGACGTTTCCGTCGCCCTGCCGACACCACCGTGGCAAACCGTACAACCGTATTCCTCGAA
>CALZJV010000223.1 GCA_945787595.1 uncultured Desulfobacterales bacterium
TTATTCCACCATTCCATCATTCCGTTGGACGACTTAAGGTAAACTCCACCCCTCTGGGGTGAAATCAAAGCCGGGCCCTCTGGGCTCGGATTGTTTACTACAAGAATACGGCTTATACTTGGTGGGAGCGGCTTCCAGCCGCGAATATTGCAGTAGCACCGTCCTGCCATTGTTCATCGCGGCTGGAAGCCGCTCCCACAAAGCTAGATAGCCCATTTAACCAAAGTGTTGCTTTAGTGATAATTTGCGACATAAAATTGTCAGCGTGCTTACTGCCCATCAGGGGCTACTTTTTCCGATCGCAGTCTCTGAAAAATCCAGTGCCATAGTGGCTGAGCATTTTCGAAAGGAGATTATTTTGGATAAAAACATTGTTGCCAAAACCCAAAAAACAGCAGCTCTGTATTTCAAGGATGTTAAGGGCGAAAGGCCGTTTGATCTGTGGCGGTCATTTGACAAGGATCTTGCCAAAGACCTTTCTTTGTTTATTACCGGACAAATGTATGCCCGGGAAAAAATACCCCATAAAACCCGACAATTGATTACCGTGTCAGCGCTGACGGTTCTATCCCGTCTGGATGAACTCCGACTGCACATACAAGCGGCTTTAAATGTCGGTTGCCGACCAGAGGAGATCGCCGAGGTGATTTTTCAAACCGCGGTTTACGGCGGCGTACCGGCCACCAATTCCGCCCTGAAGACACTGAAATCGGTTCTGGAAGAAAAAGACCTTTGGCCGCTTAACTAACTCCGAGATTAAGTCACCACCTCCAGTTGTGGACCCGAAAAGGTTATAGCGACCCGGGGAGAATAAAGCAAGGTCATGTAAAATACGAAATTCGAATACCCGCCTGCCATGCATAGTGCGTTGGGTTGATGTAATCATTGATTAATAATTCAAATGGTTAAATTAGCCTCAGACTGGTTTCAAGGCATTGCGGGCAGGTCGAAATGCGAAACAAATTCAAAATCCTAATGTTCAAATGCTCAAAACGGGAAAAACAAGAGTACAAAGCCTGATGGTGATAACAGATCAAATTATTTTTTTTAACGGTCAGCAACAACGGTTTTAGGTTTTTGTCATTGGTGCTTTTGTCATTCGAATTTGTTTCGTGCTTCGTGTTTCGGCCCGCCCTGGCCTCCCCTCCGGCCTGTAAGCCTATGGAAGCCTACGGGCTGGAAGCGGGCTCGTAGCCTACGCCTCGGAGAGCGCGAATGCCGATGTACAAAAAAGTTGTAACGGCGACACTGACTGAATAAGAACCAAAGAATTCAATATTGATGAGTCCAGTTCTGGGCCAGGGATTTCGGATTTAAATGATAAAGGTATTATATTCGCTCCTTTCTAAGGGGCTTCCTGACGCCTCCCGCCTTGCGGGAGGAATGTTCACTTCGGTGTCCCTACACATCTCCTCCGCAGCATTTGAATCCAGCCACTCATCAAACGCCATTTAACTCAATAGCTATGCGAAACTTGCATAATAAGGCGGATATGGAGTTTTCTAGCTTGACACACCCCTTTTAATTTTTTTAGACTTCTGCGAAAGTACGGCCGCCAGACACTAAGGCACCCAAAAAAAACGAATATGAAGTTGGTCTTTCACATAAGCTAGAATCGGCATCAATAGAATTATATTATAGCCTTTGTGACTTAGTGCCTTAGTGGCTGAACTATTTTACCCATCGACTTTGTCAATCCGAGGCGATCAACCACGAATTGTGAAAGGAGACTACCATGGCAACCTCACAAGTTGAAATTCGACCCCTCACTAAAGAGGATTTCAGCGCCGTGGTTGAAATTGACGCGAAAGTCTTTAACCATGCACGTCCGGACTATTATGAAACCAAGTTTGCCCAGGCATTGGATGAAAAAGATCGACTGGTGTTATCACTAGTGGCCGAGATGGATGAAAAGGTGGCCGGTTTTGTAATGTGTGAATTGTTTGTTGGTGAATATGGGATTCCGGCGACAACCGCGAAGCTGGATACCATCGGCATCCATCCGGTCTCGCAGGGCAAAGGCGTGGGCAAACAGTTGATGGCGGAATTTATCGGGCATTTGCGTAAAGCCGGGGTCCAAAAAATCAATACGCTGGTTGATTGGAATGACTGGCAGCTGATTCGCTTTTTCAGTGCCAGCGGATTTGCCCCAGCCAAGACCATCAATCTTGAGTTGAATATCGATTAGGTTTTTGACGGCGTCATGTGGATACTCGATACTCGATACTCGATGCTGGATACTCGATGCTGGATACTCGATGCTGGATACTCGATACCGGAAAACCCTTATCGGGTTTCATCTGACAATATAATGAATATTGAATCGTTAATTCCGGTGTATCCGGATTAAGCTGGAGGAGCAAATGAATTTAAAGCAAATTGTCATATCCATCGAAAATGCGCCGGGCCGGTTATTTGAAGTTACCATATTGATGAAAATGGAGATCCCCGCTTTTGTGAATGAGGTCGTTGCCGCCGAAATCGAGGATAAACCCGGGAGTCTTGCAAGAATCCTGCAGCCGCTCACAGACGCCGGTATATATGTCGTATTCATGTATGCATTCACTCGTTTCTCCCAAGGCAAAGCAGTGATGATTTTTCGTTTCAGCGATAATAAAAAGGCCATTGAAGTATTACAGGCCCATGGTATCAATCTGCTGGATGCCGAGGCTTTCGGCATTCTTGAAACGGAGAATTAACCAAGAAAATGAGCTAAAAATTAAAATGAACTAAAATGAGCTAAAATTATGGTATTCTGTCAATTTTATAAAAACAGATTTAGCACAGCGCTTCCTTAATTTTAGGCATTTTAGACATTTTAGGTCACTTTAGGCATTCGGTTATTCCGCTATATTAGCATGTTATAAAAAATGGCTGAGTTATAGCCGAATATGGCAAAGCAGAATCATTTTTAATTACAAATACTGTAGACAAGATGCATGACAATAACTTTTGAGGTAAAAACCACCCTTCATGTCTTCCGCCAAATACCATCATAACAATTCAGGGCCAACCGGGTCATCTTTGAAGCAAAATGAAGATGATCCGCACCAGCAAAGCGAAGAAACGAAAGTCCGCGAAGATCGCTATCGGGTGCTCATCGAGGATGTGGCGGATGGCTTTTACGAGGTGGATCTGCACGGTAATTTTAAGTTTTTCAACAATGCCCTCTGTCGAATTTTTGGATATGCGGCGGAGGAAATCAGGAACCGCAATTTCCGGGAATTTATGAATGAGGAAAATGCCGGCATTGCCTTCGAAGCGTTTAACAGCATATATCGGGCCGGCAGGGGCGCCGCTGATATCAGCTGGGAGATTGCCCGCAAGGATGGAGAAGAACGCCATCTGGAGATTTCAGCCAATCTGATTAAAGATGAAGATGGGAAAAATGTTGGTTTCAGAGGCATCGCCAGGGATGTCACCGACAGGGTTTTGGCCCAGGAAGCCTTAAAAGAATCTGAAGTCTGTGCCTTGGAATTGTCCCGCACCAGTCGCCGGGCAGAACAGCTATACCGTGCTTTCCTCGAATTCTTGCCGGATCCTGTGTTTGTCTTCAACATAGATAATACGGTTTTTTATCTGAACCCGGCCTTTGAAAAGGTGTTCGGCTGGTCGCTGGAAGAGTTGAAAGGTAAAATCATCCCATTTGTCCCCGAAAATTTAAAAGAGGAAACCCATTCAGGCATCCAGCGGTTGTTTCAAGAAAAAGTCCTTCACGGATTTGAGACCAAACGTTTGACCAAAGACGGGCTGTTGCTGGATATCATTATCGATGGCGCCGTTTTCTATGATGAGGAGAATCAACCGGCCGGGCAGGTCATCACTCTGCGGGATGTGACCCGCGAAAAGCGTGATGCACGCATTAATCAGGCGCTTTTCCGCATTGCAAAGGCGTTGCATCTGTATCGGGGGCTGGATGCGCGGCTTAAGCTTGTCACGAAGGTAGTTCAGGATTTGATGGGAGTGGAAGGGGCATCGGTAATTCTTCTGGATGAGGAGAAAAAAGAATTTTATTTTCGCGAATCCGTGTATGACGATGATGAAACCGGCAAGAAGATGAAGGAAATACGATTTCCGGTCTACAAGGGCGTTACCGGCCATGTGTATCGGACCGGACAACCGTTGATCGTACCGGACACTTCCAAGGACCCTCACTTTTTCAGCCAGGTAGATGAAAAGGCCCATTATCAGACCCGCAGCATGCTGGATGTGCCGCTTCAGATCCAGGAACGCATGATCGGAGTATTGTGTGCCGTCAACAAAAAGGAGGGTGTCTTTGACCAACCGGACGTTGAACTGCTGAGTGCCATTGCTAACTATGTTGCCCTTCCGATTGAAAATGCCGCTATTAATGAAGAATTGAAACGCTCTTATCAGGAAGTCAAGGGCTTGAACCGGGCCAAAGACCAGGTTATTCACCATCTTTCTCATGAATTAAAAACGCCGATTTCCATCCTGGCCGCTTCTCTGAGTCTATTAAGAAAAAAACTTTCCGGTCTCGAGGACCGTAACTGGGATTCAATTCTTGATCGCGCGCAAAGAAATTTGGATCGATTGCTTGAAATGCAGTATCAGATCGAAGATATCCTGAGAGAAAAAGATTATAAGACCTATTACATGCTGTCTTCTTTGTTAGACGCGTGCACTGATGAACTGGAAGTATTGGTTTCGGAAGAATTGGGAGAGAAGGATATTATTCAACGCCTGCGTCAGCGTATTGAAGAACTCTTCGGCCGCCATGACACCCGCCCGGTGGTAATTGCATTGGATCAATTCGTTGAGAGAAAAATTCGAGCCCTTGAACCTCGATTCGCCCATCGGAAATGCCGGATAAAGACCCGGATATCCGCGGTACCGGCCATTTGGATCCCGGCGGATGTTCTCGATAAAATTATAGAAGGCCTGGTTCGCAATGCCATTGAAAACACACCGGACAGCGGAGAAATCACCATATCGGTAAAAAACGGGGAAATCGGCCCTAAATTAGAGATCCGGGATACCGGGGTCGGGATCAGTGAGGAAAATCAGCGCTTGATTTTCGAAAACTATTTCACGACTTATGATACCATGCAGTACTCCTCCCGCCAGCCCTATGACTTTGGAGCCGGTGGCAAAGGGTTTGATCTGCTGCGAATGAGAATTTTTTCAGAACGATATCATTTCCAGCTGAACCTAAGCTCTCAACGGTGCAGCTCTTTACCCCAAAACTCGGATATCTGTTCGGGCAAGATCGAAGATTGCGCCCGTAGCCGGCAACCGCAGGATTGCCGGGAGTCAGGCGGCACGACCGTCACGGTCGAGTTTTTTCCGGCTGACCGGTTTTCAAAGGGCGCAGCGGATCAGAATTCAGCGGTACCGCCGCCTGAACGATAGTATGTTCAATTAGGTCTAAGCCCCTTATATCTGATGTGTTGGCTTTTTATGTCAAAAAAACAAAAATACATTCAAATCACAATGGCCAAAAGACAAATAAAAAACAAATCACAAGGACCAAAATTCAAAATTCGAGACGGCTGAGCTCGTCGCAGGCCAAGCAATTGGCTTTTAATCTTATTTGAGATTTCGATATTGTAATTTGGAATTTATTTTTAATTTGGTGCTTGTAATTTGTTATTCCCGGTTTATCCGGGTTAGGCTTTAAGGGCCAAATTTAGAATAAAGCCAGGTCCGTCCACTTGCAATATTGATGAAGGTGAGCGGGATAAAGGGAACGCTAAACCTCTGAACGCTTACAATCTATTTACTTATTACCTGGGGTGTAACCATGAACCGACCCTATCAACCAGATCAGGAACTGCAGGACATTGCAGATGCACCCGACAAGTTTTTCCGGGAGCTTGAAATCCAGTTTTTAATTCACGAGCTCAAAGATCCCATCGCGATTATCGAGACCGGTTTGCGTACTCTTTTAGAGAAAAGGGAAAAATTCGGTCCCTTGTCGCCCAAACAGGAAAACACGCTTAAACGCAGCCTGCGTAACACGAAGAAAACCAGGTCTATGCTCAATAATCTGCTTGAAATCGGACGCTCCCAGTCCGGTTGCTTTGTCTGTTCTCATTTCCGACCGGCGACATCCGTATTCCAGATCATGAAAGATGCACTTGAAATCATGACCGGTCCGCTTGCCGAAGAAATCGGAAAATATCGGCACAAGAAAGATGCCATTGAACTGTTGTCTCAAAATGGTATTTTCCTCGATACTTCATCGGAAGCGACACACATCGAAATGTTCCAGGATGAGATCAAATTTTGTCAGATCGTGGGGAATCTTTTAAAAAATGCCCTTCATCATCGACGAAACCGGGTCGAAATTAAAATGGCGGTTGACGACAAGGATTTATTAATGCTGGTTTCCGATGACGGTCCCGGGGTCGAACCGGAGCATCAGGAATTGATATTCAAACGCTACGCCCAGGTGAAGGAATGTTCCATCGTCCCGCGCAAGGGACATGGTCTCGGCCTGGCAGGAGCCCTCATTTTGGCCAGATGTCTCGGCGGGGATATCCAAATCGAAAGTCAAAAAGGGCAGGGCGCCACGTTTCGCCTGACGTTGCCGTTGATGCTGGAAAGTGGTGAAGGGTAGTATTGATTGCAGATTAGGTAATAGTTCACCAGACGCAAAGGACGCAGAGAATGTATTAAAACCGTATTTTTAAATTAAAGCATAGTTCAACCATTGAGCCGAATGATTTGTTTTGATCGAAGTGGGCTAATCACAGCTTCTCAGACAAGTACGCTCCCTAGTGTAGCTTCGGCACAAGGAGAATCCATAACCCTTGAACCCAGAACCTCTGAACCGCTGAACGGTATCGTTAAAAGCCATGGCGGAGCGATTAAGGCGTACAGCGAGCCTGGGAAGGGTGCTATCTTTAATGTCTATCTTCCGATCATAGCGTCGAAAATAGAACCGGAGGTTGAGGTTGAAGGGGTCTTAGCCAAAGGATCAGAGCATATTTTGTTTGTTGATGATGAGAAACCCCTGGTGGATATCGGAAAACTAATGTTGGAACAGCTGGAATACCGGGTGACAACACGGACGAGCTCAATCGAGGCGCTGGAGCTGTTTAGAGCCAAGGCGGATGAATTTGATCTGGTGATTACCGACATGACCATGCCCAATATGACCGGTGATGAATTGGCAAGAGAAATGATACTTATAAAACCTGAGATCCCTGTCATAATTTGCACCGGTTACAGCGCCCGGATCAATCAACAACAGGCAGCGGCTATTGGTATCCGTGCTTTGGTTATGAAACCGGTAGTGAAGAGAGAAATCGCTGCAAAGGTTCGCAAGGTGTTAGATCAAACCGTAGAAAAATAATAGTCGGTTTCATAGAAACGGGATCGGTTTGCCAGTTCTGTATGCCAGCGCCTGACAGGTTGCAATGAGACTGTTGTCCTGGTCTGTCACCTTTATTTCGTAAACGGCAGTCTTCTTGGTCTGGCTGACCCGCCTGGCCTGCGCTTCTAAAACAACACCGGGTTGCGGGCTGGCTATATAGGTTATATTCACGTTTAACGCCACTGCTATGGTGCCTCCTGTCTGTCCCGCCGTCTCAAAGGCTTCATCGATCAGCCCGAATACCGCACCGCCATGGGCGCGGCTGTAAATATTGTCCATTTTCTCCGGATCATATACCATTCTAACTACCGAATAACCGTCTTCCAATTCGACCAACTCCATCTTCAATGCCTGAGCAAACGGTTCTCTTTTTACTGCTTGCTGTATTGCTTCTCTGACCCTCTGTTCCATAATTCATCTTCACCCTTGATTTGGTTTTGCTCAATCATACAATCCTTGCGGATCAAGTTTGCAGCTGAGTTACGTTTTTCTATAATTTCCGGACCATCTTGTAAAGAATAATTGTTTAAGGATTTTGTACATTCGATAAGTCAGATTTCGGGCCATGATGGAAAGGTGTGTCACCTGTACACAGCCGAAAAATTAGTTCTTGACAAAAACAATGAATCTTATCTAATAGATTATATCTTAAATAGGTCTGACTTAATATTTCAAACCACCCGCCTAACATACGGTGTTAACGGCTATTGCTTCATCTGACCAAGTAGCAAGCCTTGAGGAGATGAGCTCAACTCTGAGGTGTGTCATGGATATAGATATTACAAAGAGAAAATATGTCAGCGCAGGCATGTTCAGGCCTTTGAGAAAACAACGGTTTTCGGACCAGATCGCCGATCTGATTCAAAAGAAAATTTTAGAGGATCACCTTGAAATTGGTACGGGTCTGCCCTCGGAAAAAGAAATGGCCGGGGAATTTCAGGTTAGCCGTTCTGTAATCAGAGAGGCCCTTCGAATTCTGGAATTGTCGGGACTTGTCAACATCAAAAAGGGCCCAACAGGAGGCATTTTTGTATCCAACGTCTACCATGAGCCGATAAAACGTTCGATCAGTAACTTGATTGCTTTGGGTGACGTTACCATTGATCACCTTTTTGAAGCTCGGTTACTCATTGAGCCCCAATTAGCCAAAGAAGCCGCCCGGCAGGCCAAAAAGGAGGATTTAAAAAAATTTCGAGACCTTCTGGAAGACTCCGCCATGCACCTTGATGATCCGATTCATCTTAAACAAAATAATCTCAGATTTCACCTCTTGCTGGCCAGGGTATCCGGCAATCCCGTGCTCTCCATCATGCTGGAATCCGTATTTGAGCTGCTCATTGAGCATACGCTCGATTTTGTTGATCTTTCCTTAGAGAGGCATTTTTTAAAAATCCACAAAAAGATTTTTCAGGTATTAGAAGAAAAAAAACCTGCCGAAGCTGAAAAACTCATTAAAGCAGACATATTGGATGTGAGAAAAAAAATTAAGGAATATAAGAAAGTTAAATGATGCGCGTATTTAATAATACAACAACAAATAATTTGACATAATATACTGAGAGAAAAAATTTATTCACCGCGGAGCCGCAAAGTTCGCAAAGAATATCTATTTTATGTTTGCCGTTGAGAGGACGTCAAACATAAAGGTAAGTTCGCTTCAAAAGTAGACATTCCCCTCTATGTGACGAATAAATTGTATTATGTGTTTCTATATCCCAAGAGCTACTGTTTTTCACTTTCTGACCTCTCGTCAGAAAGTGAAAAGAAAAATCAACTCTGCGTCCTCAGCGTCTCAAGCGAAGCGGGCGGTGAATCCATGTCTAAACAATTTGCACTTCTTTGTAATTTGCAAGTGACAATTCGGTAATCTCAAGGAAGAATTAGAATGGAAACAATCCTGTTTGTCATCGCAGTTGCAGTTTGTAGCACACAGGCTATTATCGGTTTAGGCTTTTTTATCTCCTGTGTTTGGGAAAAAGAATCGCGTGCTACGATGGTCAGCGGAATACAGTTTCTGATTATGCTGGGTCTGGTTATATTTTTATTTTACTTCAACACGATCGGGTTGTTTAAGACCAACTTTGGATTAACACTTCTGATCTTAGGTCTTGCGCTTGCCGCCGGCCTTTGTGTTTTTCTAATCCGAAAAACCAGGCCAAATCAAAGCGCTCTGGAAGGTACCAACGGGCTGATCGTCGGAGATGTGCAGCCAACGGATGAAAGAGACATTGTATTTGCCCGCAACCGGACGATTCGACCGGGATCAGAAGAATATAATACCTATTATCAGATGAGGCCTGAATACGAGGAGTTGGATGCCGCCCGCAGGCAAAAGGGCGGTCCTTTAGGACATCCCGGCGCCATCGATCGACCCCATGAACGGCCCAATGTGGCGGCCACCCTAGCGTCGCTGTCTATACCATTGCATCTTTCACAGCCGGAAAAATTCAATCCTCCTGCTCACCCTGAATTTAAAGGGCAGCGGGTGGAACTTAACCCTGGGTCGGCAAGTACCAGGGTAAAAGGGTATACACTGAACATTGGCGCCAATCTGGTGGGTATTTGCGAAATCAATCCTCTTTGGATCTACTCGCAGCGGGGGGAAATATTTAATGAAAACTGGGATGATTGGGGCCAGAAGATCGAGTTGACGCATAAATATGCAGTGGTGTTTGCCGCCGAAATGGCCTTTGAATTGGTGGGTACCGCACCCCATTCTCCCACTACCATTGCCAGTATGGGCAATTATGCCAAGGGCGCCTTTATTGCGACCCAACTGGCCGCGTTTATCTCCAATCTGGGATATTCAGCCATAGCCAACCATCTGCGGCATTATGATGCGCTTCTGGTTCCATTGGCCGTCGACGCCGGTTTGGGAGAAACGGGCAGGCTTGGTTATCTGATGACCAAAGATTACGGACCGCGGGTACGCCTGGGAGCAGTCACCACGGATCTGCCTTTGATCCCGGACAAACCCGTTGATATCGGCGCTGAAGATTTTTGTAGGATTTGCAAAAAATGTGCGCGCTGCTGCCCGTCCAACTCGATTTCCCTGGAAGATCAAGAAGAGGTCAATGGCACTATACGCTGGAAACTGAATGCCGAAACCTGTTTTGATTACTGGGGCAAGGTGGGTACGGATTGCAACATTTGCATGCGGGTCTGTCCCTGGAGTCATGCGAGCACATTACCCCACCAACTGATACGTGCTTTAATTACCCGCAATCGTTTTTCAAGAAATCTATTCAATCAGATGGATGATATTTTCTATGGCAAGAAACCCAAAGCGAAACCGGCACCCGAGTGGGCGCGTTATGAATAGTGTCCTGTTTTTCAAAATTGGCGCTGAGATATTTACCCGAACAGTGAAAGGAGGAACGCACAATGCTCAAAGTAAAATGAAGGTTTCAGGTGTCGGTGTTCAGGTTTTCAGTAATAAATTTCAAATCACAAATCACAAATACCAAACAAATCACAATGTCCGAAACTCAAAATTCCAAACAATTGGCGTTTGATCTCATTTGAGATTTGGTTATTGTAATTTGGAATTTATTTGTAATTTGGTTATTGTAATTTGTTATTTCCGGTTTATCCGGGTTGGTGGCTGAATTAATACCCTAAATCAAATATTTCCTTTTGCATCAATTTTCCAAGAGGTCTCCACCATGACTGATCAAATTTATTGGAATCCGGTTCTTGAAACCCTTCCCCGGGAAAAAATTCGTCAGCTGCAACTAAAGAAATTCAAAAAAATTTTTAAATGGACCTATGAGCGCTCAAAATTTCATCGTAAAATTTACGATGAAGCCGGTGTCAAGCCGGCGGATATCCGCTCATTTGAAGATATTCGACGGATCCCCAGCGTGGAAAAATCGATGATGCGCGACATCCAGCGAAAGGACCCGTTTCCCTATGGTGATGCCCTCTGTGTCCCTCTGGAAGAAGTTGCCGTCTTTCGCCAGACCAGCGGCACCACCGGCCAACCCGTCTACCAGCCGGATACCTGGCAGGATTGGGAGTGGTGGACAGAGTGCTGGTCATATATCCTTTGGGCCCAGGGCTATCGTCCCAAGGACCGAGTATTTATTCCCTTTGGTTATAATATCTTTGTGGCTTTTTGGGCCGGCCACTATGCCGCCGAAAAAATCGGCTGCGAAGTTATTCCGGGAGGTGTGCTGGACACCAAAGCCAGAATCCTTAAAATTCAGGAACTGCAAGCCACGAAATGGAGATCGATCCGTCTGAATTAACCATTGACAAAATTACCTGTGCCGGCGAGTGTGGCGCTAGTATTCCCAGTACCAAAAGGCGTTTGGAAAAAGCCTGGGGTGCCAAGGTCTATGATCACGCCGGAGCTACCGAAATCGGCGCCTGGTCTTTCGAGTGCCAGGATCAGCCGGGTGGTCTGCATGTCAATGATGCCTTGTTTCTGGTTGAAATCGCAGATGTGGAAACCGGCGAAATTATCGAAGGACCGGGCCGCCGGGGCAAAATGATTATCACCGCCCTGGACCGCCAGGCTCAGCCCTGTGTCCGATTTGACTCCAAGGATGTTATCGAATGGTCTGCCGATCCGTGCTCCTGCGGGCGGACATCCCGCCTGATTAAAGGCGGCGTGGTTGGCCGGGCCGATGATATCACCAAGGTCAAGGGGGTGCTGCTGGCACCCTCCGCCATCGAAGAAGTTGTTCGTGGCGTTGACGGCCTGGGAGACGAATACGAAGTCATTGTGGACCGGGTCGGTCATACGGACCGAATAAAACTCAAAGTAGAAGTATTGCCTGAAGCCCAAAACCAGTGCCAATTGGTCGAATGCGAGCTGGCCGATCAGCTTAGATTAAAGACCAATTTGCGATACGATATTGAAATTTGCGGCTGTGAAACTTTGCCCAGATATGAAGTAAAAGCAAAGCGTTTTAAAGACTTGCGGGACAAGCCGAAAGCGGACTAAAAACTAGTCAGACAGGTTTTCTTATAATTTATGCGGTAATTTTCTTTTTAATTAGCCCTTTAAACCTTCAACTATGCTGATGGATCAAGCTATGTTATGTGTTTAGGTGAGTAAAAATATACCGCCTGCTTCGCTCGAGCCGCTAAGATCGCAGAGTCCGCCTGAGGCGGATTCCTTTGCCATTGAGGGGCCCCGCCAAGTCGGGATACAAGCAACGGCAAAGGAAAAGCTCTTAGCTTTAGTAAACGATCAAACTGCAATATGAGGACATCTTGTGCATAGTGGCAAATTAATGCCCCGCAGGGTTCCTTATTTTTGCTTTCCGCCCCCTCAGCGGAAGCAAACTAAAACAAATCCTCTGAATACTCAGTGTCTTTGCGGTGAACTATTACGAAAAAATTAGATTGGAGCACCATATGCCACAATTCGATTTAAATGAGATCGATTCCAAAATTCAATTGATGAAAAGAACAGCAGAAGAGCTTGCCCGGGCCGGGGAAAATTTTCCAGCCATCGCCAGAAATATCGTGCGGATATCGGCCGGCATCAAAATGCTGGAAGTAAATATTTCTGATGTCGTAGAACTGGATCAACCAGATTAAATAAATTCTGTGCTCTAAATGTCTCCGTGGTGATTCGTTGGCTTTAAACTTTCAGCTTATTTATTTGCCTTCAACCTCCAGCAGCTGAGGGATTTCGTTTCCCGGTTTTATCCCTCAGCGTTCTCAGCGATCTCTGTGGTGCACTATTACGCATAGCTCAATTATTGCGTCTATTTGACGATTCAAACCAACATATCTGCGGGGCTGATAACACATTTTCCACCTTTATTTAATACATGAGTATAAATCATTGTTGTCCTGATGTCTTTGTGGCCTAAAAGTTCTTGTACAGTCCGGATATCATAACCGGATTCCAAAAGGTGCGTAGCAAAGCTGTGCCGCAAGCTGTGACAGCTGCCTGCCTTGGTTATCCTTGCAGCCCTAATTGCTTTTTTAACCGTTCGCTGCAAAGCTTTTTCATCAAGATGATGCCTTCGAATTTTTCCAGAGCGTGGATCCAATGATCGCTTTTTTGAATGAAATACATATTGCCAGCCCCATTCTTTATTGGCGCTAGGATATTTTCTTTCAAGAGCGTTGGGAAGATAGACTTCACCATAGCCTTCAGTCAGATCTCTCGTGTGGATAATTTTAGCTTTTTCCAAATGTCGCTGCAGATGGTTTTCGATGATTTTCGGAAGCATCGTCACCCGATCTATCATTCCCTTACCATTTCGGATCGTAATTTGTTGATAATCAAAATCAACATCCTTTACACGCAGTCTGAGACATTCCATCAATCGCAAACCCGCTCCGTAAAGAAGATTTGCCATTATCCAATGCACCCCATCAAGGTTGGCCATAACGGCTTTAATTTCATTTTTAGAAAATACAACAGGCAGCCTTTTAGGCCTTTTTGCCCGCGTAACGTTATTAAGCCACGGCAGTTCGATTCCAAGAACTTGCTTATATAGAAAAAGGATAGCACTCAGTGCCTGATTTTGGGTGCTGGATGCGACACGCAATTTGACAGCAAGATGGGTTAAGAACTGTTCGACCTCAGCCGCGCCCATATCCTGTGGGTGTTTTTTATTGTGAAAGAGAATGAAACGCCTATTCCAGTCCAAATAGGACTTTTCCGTGCGGATACTATAATGTTTGGTTCGAATTTTATCCCTTAGCTGATCGAGTAGTTTTGGCTTGGCTTTCATCTAAATCCCCTAAATTTCAATAATATGAAGAAATTATTTGCAATTGATAAGATCCTTCGTTAGAATTTTTTAATTGGGTGCAGTTTAATATCCGTATCGTAAAGAGAAACAATTCGTAGCTTCTTTCTTAAATTTTATAACAATTTGACTAATTTAATTGAAAAGAAGGGTTTTTGACCTTTCTTGTTAAAAGAAATAAACGAATCCAAAATGGTGTATTTTTGCATATTTTTTATTAAAATATTTGGTGTATAGTTACCAAAAACTTTTTCCATTGTCAAATATTTTATTTACTTATATATTAACATATTGGAATTAGACACCTAAAATGGGGTAATTTCCCAGCGTGCATATGGACAATTTTGGTGTCTACTTCAAGTTATCCTTAGCCAAAATGAAGAATGATCTTCGCATAGTTACTAATATTCCATTGAAGGAAATTTGGAACGACGAAATTCTAGTTTCAAGGGTTCGGAAACGGTATATTGAAGAAAACGACATAAAAGAGCTGCTTCGTCAAGGACCCGCTAATTTTATTGTCGGCCAACATTGGAACCAATTTGAAATGGATTCCAGAGAACGACTGTTTTTCGTTTTGGAAAAATGAGGTGAAAACCCATTTAGCAGATCCAAGATCTGAACATAGGTTGGAAGATTTTCCTGGTGATTACTATTATTTAACATCTGAATGGAAATCAAAGAGTTTCAATTTAATAATTCTTTTAGAAATGTACCATTAACCTATATCGGATAACAAGCCAGTGGAGCAGACGGCGTGAAGATCGCGGTTTTACGAAAGGGCCGTGCATGATTGATTTGAATTAGGGCCGCTGCTCACTGGCGGACGTTAGCCCTCCAGAATACTCGAACTAAAATCGGTGCGTGTTGTTGCTGTTGACAACAGTTATCACTGTTGTTATAATGTCCAACATGAACGCCAGATTAATGCTCAATGAACGCCACATCCTCTCGGAAAATTCTTTTGTTGAAATGATTGTGTGGTTGCTATCTTCGCCCCTTTCAGGAAGCAGTCACGGTTTCAAGTACCGACTTGCTCTTGTTGTTGATGGAAATTGTGTGCTGCGTTATGACAACGAGGCAGGCAAGGGCGATCACAAGCATATAGGCGAGGATGAAGAGCCATATATTTTTACCTCGCCGGAAGCATTGATCGACGATTTCTGGAATGATGTGAAAAAATGGAGGTTTTGATATGCGAACCGTAACATTGGGCCTATCTTCCCGCCAAAAAACGAACAAGCGGTTGCTTGAAGCTTTTAAGGGAAAAACGCAAGGAGAATTTATCAGCTTCGAATCGCCTGCCCTCCTTTTCAAGGTACTCTCAGGTAACCGATGGGAGCTGCTCAAGGTCATGACAGGTGCGGGGGCAATTTCAATTAGAGAAGCATCTCGCCGTCTGGGCCGTGACGTAAAAGCGGTACATGGTGATGTCCAAATGCTATTGAATGTCGGTATACTGCAGAAAACCGATAAGGGCCAAATTGAATTTCCCTTTGATGCATTACATGTGGATTTCATGCTCAAAGCAGCCTAAAATTACTTTGGCTAACATGGCAGTGCATTGGACAGCCAGGGCTCTGCCATTTTAGACAATTTTCGAGAGATCAGGCTAATTTACTTATAACGCCGTCTGTGGAAACCCTGGCTGCCACTGACCGCCGACGTTAAGCCTAATGATTATATGAAAGAATATACCAACAGTATATGTGATTTGGTTGCACCAAGATCATCGCCGATACTTATGCTGAATATATTAGGTGTCTTGATCATTTTCCCCTTAATATTTGTGTTGCCGGATTTTATTTCTAAAATTTGGAAGTTTGAGATAGGTACAATAATTTCCGATATTATGGCCTCTTCAGTATTTTTAATACCTGGGCTCTTTCTAATCTTTTTCCCAAACAAATATAGAATCCACTTTGTTATCATTAATACTGAGAATAGGCTCAAACTATATAAAAATCGTAAAGTATTTGCTGAGTATGACCTTGCTACAATAAACAGAATAGTATTTCAAGAATTTATCTACCCGTTTCCAGGGTTTAAGCAAATTGTAATTAAATTAGAAAAAGTTGATCAAAGCTATGAATTAATTTTGAAAGAAGATCTTTTAATATATCCTTTTGGGGGGATGTGGAAATCTTTTATTAGAAAGTTATCAAAAAGAGTAAAAATACCACTAAAAATGCAACGTTTAGTTGAAAATCAAAATGGAAAAATGACACAAGATGAAGAGGGGAAATTCCGGAATAAAATATTTTTTCCCTAAAATATCAAAAATTGCTTAACAAAACAGTGGAGCTGACGGCGTGTAGATCGCGGTTTTTCGTAAAAGGCCGTGCAGGCTTGGCGCTAATTTGGGCCGCAGCTCACTTCT
>CALZJV010000224.1 GCA_945787595.1 uncultured Desulfobacterales bacterium
AATGATGGAATAGTAGAATACTGGAAAACTGGCTATGAAAAGCGGAAAAAGGTCTATTCTACAAATAATGTTGAATCCATATTCTTTGATGATGCTCACCAGTCGTATTTTTTCTGTTTTTGCCCGATTAGGTACCCTATTAAAATATGAAAATCAATGCAGAATATATGCTTTGAGTCTCGTTTTTCTGTAAAACCCACCATTCCATTATTCTCCGCAGGCGGATTAGTGAAGCGAACTGACTTGTCGTTTAAGATTACAGCAAATTTAAGGTTATCAGGCTGATCAGGGCAGGGTTAGGTCGCATGGGGAATTTGTGTCACTGGTACTAGCAACTGAATATTTATGATCTCTCCGGCGGATAATATATGACGGTCTTCCGGAATCACTATCAACGCCTCTTTTGCGGCCATGGATTGCAGACCGCTCTTTAATCTGGCAGGATAAACCCACAGTTGATTTTGGCGATACTCGAGGCGGGCATGAACGAAATCGGTCCAGCCATTTTTTCCATTGACCGTTTTTGATAGGCGGGCTGCGGCAACTGGAAAGAAAACCGGATGATCTCCCTTCATTTTCAGTAAGGCGGGTATGGCGAGTTGAAGAAACGCCATTTCATTTGAAGGCGGTCCGCCGGGCAAACAGAAGAAAGGTTTTTTTCCCAGCAGGCCGAAGCTCACCGGTTTTCCAGGCCCCATGCGAACCCGGTGATAAATACCCTGCCAGTTCAAATATTCCGCCACATTTAAAATCAGATCCCGCTCGCTGCCCCAGGCACCGCCACTGGTTAATAAAACATCCACATCCGGCAAATTTTTTGTAATGGCATGTTTCAGGTCTTTTTTGCGATCAGAGACCCTCTCGGCTGTAAAATCTAATCCCAAGAGGGCAAGCCAGGAGCACAGCTCCACCATATTGCTTGCATACAGTTTACCCTTACTTAAAGGTTCCCCGGGAAACACAACTTCGTCTCCAGTGGCAATCACGGCCACCCGCGGCGATCGAAACACAGCTGCCCCATCCAGCCCGGCTGCCGCCAGAAGGCCGATGAGTGCCGGGTGCAGCCTCATATTTTTCATGGCAACGGTCTCTCCTTGCCGGATATCCCTTCCCTGGGCTTGGATGTTACGTCCCGCTTCGGCCGTATTATGAGCAATTATCGTATTTTCTTCCCGCCGACAAAACTCTTCCGAGAGAACGGCATCGGCACCGTCCGGTAAAGGAGCACCGGTGGTAATGCGAACTGCTTGTCCAGTGCTGATTTTAAGCTCCCGAGAGTTACCCGCCACAAGATTGCCGACGACATTTAATATTACCGGGGCTCGACTGCAGGCTTCAGATATATCCGAGGATACAACCGCATATCCATCTTTGCGCGAGCTGCTGACAGACGGGCAATCTACCCTGGCAATAACATCTTCTGCAAGAATTTTACCCGTTAACTGACTTAGTGGGAGTAATTCCGTTTTGCCGACGGATACGTTTGCCAAGGTTAGATCAAGGGCGTCTTTGAAACCGACAAATGTTTGCATAGGGTGGTTAAGATGGTTTACCCTAACCCGGATAAACCGGAAATAACAAATTACAAGCACCAAATTTACAATATCCAAATCTCAAATAAGATCAAAAGCCAATTGTTTGGGATTTTGAATTTCGGTCATTGTGATTTGCCCTTCGACTTGGCTCAGGGTGGTTAGGTGGTGAGCTTGCCGAACCATTGGGTTTTTGTTATTTGAAATTTTTTTATTGCTGAAGTCCTAACATTGATACGTGGCACCTTCAATTTCTGAAAACATGTTGTCAGATAAAGCCCATACAGGGTTACAATTGGGTCACTATTTGGATCTCATCACCGCAACGAATTTTACCCTCTTCCAAAACACGTGCAAAGACCCCCTCGCGCGGCATGATGCAGTCTCCGGCCTTGTAATATATGGCACATTTATTGTGGCACTCTTTACCGATTTGGGTGATTTCGACCAAAACGGACTCTCCCAGCCGAACTCGGGTTCCCAAAGGCAGCGTTTTCCAGTCAATTCCAGTGGAGGCAATGTTTTCAGCGAAATCACCAAAGGTTACATCAAGTCCCTGTGTATTTGCACTCTCGATACTTTCCGACGATAAAAAGCTCACCTGTCGATGCCATTTTCCGGCATGGGCGTCTCCTTCAAGACCGTGGTCCCTGGATATAAAGGCTTCACTTACCGGAGTTTTGCGAGTACCCTTTTTTTTGCTTATTGCAATCGATACAATTTTCATGTTATTTGCTTTATGTTTTATGTTGTCCATCCTGCTGAAATTCCCTTCTCCGCTACTGTAGAAATTAAAAGGGACCAATTTTACCCAACCCGAATCCTAGAGAGGCGGACCTTAAATCTTCAATCGTTTACGCTATCATTTATAGCAACTCCTTTTAAAATATTAAAGCCGACGTCATGGATAAACTTTCTAAAGTCCTTGATGGTAATGACGCGAATGTTCGGCGTGTTATACCACTCATAGGGCAATTGTTTGGTGACGGGAGCGTAACCGGATAACAGCAGCTGCAGCCTGCAACCCCAATGGCTGAAACTCGGAAAGCTTACAATTCCTTTCTTGCCGATACGCAGCATGGATCGAATTAAGGTGTCGGGTTCGTAGACCTGCTGCAGAGTTTGACTCAAAATAACATAATCGAAGGTGTCTTCAGGATAGTCGAGGATTTCTTCATTGATGTCGCCCTGGAGAACCGACAAGCCTTTTTCTATACATTGAGTAACCTTGAATTCATTATGTTCGATTCCGTTGCCGGTAGCCCCTTTATAGTCGATCAAAAATTTCAGCAAATCACCTTGACCACAGCCAAGATCAATCACCCGGGATCCCGGTTCAATCCACGAGGCGATGATCTGCAGATCAAACCGCATTTTATTATTTTGGGGTTTCGTTATAGACACGCTCTAAAAAGCCTCTGATCAAAGCGGATAGTCGTTCATTGGGTAATAAAAAGGCGTCATGGCCCCACTTGGCTTCGATTTCGCAAAAGCTCACATCCAGTCCGTTTTTCTTCATGGCCTTAACCATGGCGCGAGATTGGTAGGTTGGATAGAGCCAGTCGGAGGTGAAGGAGATAACCAAAAATTTTGCATCGGTCTTTGAAAACGCTTTCACTTCGGAACCATCACCATGCTGTCTTTCTAGATCATAATAATCAGCTGCTTTGGTGATATATAAAAAAGAGTTGGCGTCAAAGCGTTCCACGAATTTTTTACCCTGGTACCGCAGATAACTCTCCACCTGGAAGTCGGCATCAAAATTAAATGAAAAATCGCTTTTATCCTGCAGCCGGCGCCCAAATTTGTGACGCATTGATTCATCTGACAGGTATGTGATGTGACCGATCATGCGGGCCACCGCCAACCCGAGATCCGGTTTCGGTCCAAAGTAATATTCTCCATTATTCCACTTGGGATCGGCCATAATCGCCTGTCTGGCCACTTCGTGAAATGCGATGGTCAAAGCGGAGTGTCGGGTGGTGCTTGCAAGCGGAATTGCCGCAGTCACCATCTGGGGGTATCTGGCACACCACTCCAATACCTGCATACCCCCGATGGACCCTCCGACAGTGGCCAGTATTTTTTTTATTCCCAAATGATCCATCAATGCTTTCTGAGCATTGACCATATCTCCGATGGTGACTACCGGAAAATCAAGCGCGTACGGCAACACGGTTTTCGGATTGATGGAACAGGGACCGGTGGAGCCCATGCAACTGCCGATAATGTTGGAGCAAACAACAAAATATTTGTTGGTATCAATTCCTTTGCCGGGGCCCACCATGTTATCCCACCAGCCGGGCTTTTCGTCGTCAGCTTTGTAGTAGCCGGCCACGTGAGAATCTCCGGACAGGGCATGCAGAACCAGAATGACATTACTTCTGTCTACATTCAGCGTACCACAGGTTTCGTAGGCCAGGGTTACTGGACCCAGTCTGGCACCGCTTTCAAGCACCATTTCTCCCGGCGGCTCGGCAAAGGTGTATAACTTCTTTTCGACGATTCCCACCGAATTTGCGTCTTTATCATGCTCGATGTATTCGCTCATGCTGACTATCAGATTAACTCAGTTGATTTAGAACGTAATTGTGTGGCTCTTAAATTGTAGTTGCACCTTGAGATGGATACGGGATACTGGATGCTCGATGCTGGATAAATGCCATCAGCAACTGTTCCTTTATCGAGTATCAAGTATCAAGCAACGAGTATCTATTCCAATTTTTAAAGTTTGGCAAACGCCTGCTCCAAGTCTCCAGTGATGTCATCAATATGTTCTATGCCCACCGATAATCGGATCAGATCCGGGGTCAGTCCGCCGGCTTTTTGCTGCTCTTCGCTCAATTGTGAATGGGTTGTGCTCGAGGGATGGATCACAAGGCTTTTGGCGTCTCCCACATTGGCAAGGTGAGAGAAGAGTTTCAAATTTTCTACAAATTTACTTCCGGCGTCAAGCCCCCCCTCAATTCCGAACACTACCATGCCCCCGAACCCATTCTCAAGGTATTTACCGGCGACCGGGAATGTGGGATCGTCCTCCAATCCCGGATATCGTACCCAGTTAACCTTTGAATGTGTTTTCAGATACTGTGCCACGCTCATTGCATTTTCACAGTGGCGCTGCATTCGAAGCGGTAACGTTTCCAGTCCCTGCAGAAACATCCAGGCATAATGGTTCAAATTTGTAGTCGTCACTCATAACCCGCCTCCTTTGGGAATTTAAATCAGAATTGAAAACCTGTCTGTCCGGGATTCTTCACCAGTTAATCCGGATGCTCGATTCAGGTCGACTTTAGCATTGAATTGAGAGAGCCGCTTTTAAAACCATCCAAATCCAACGCAACATAGACGAATCCCAGTGCATGGAATTTTTTACAAATTTCCTTGCTATGTGTCGATATGGTTTCAAAATCAGCAAGAGGCACTTCGATTCTGGCCGTATCGCCATGGTGACGGACTCGTAGCACCCGCAATCCAAGATCGAAGATAAAATCTTCGGCCTGTTCCACCTGGCTCAGTTTTTCCGGCGTTACTTTTTCTCCGTAGGCAATTCTACTGGCCAGGCAGGGCATAGCGGGTTTATCGGCAATTTCCAGATTATAGTATGCGCATAGGTCCCGGATTGTTTGTTTGGTAAAACCCAGTTCAAGGTATGGTGCTTGAATCGACGATTCCCGGGCTGCCTGTATCCCCGGTCGGTAATCACCGAGGTCATCCAGATTGACACCGTAGCTTATCTGCCAGGGTTCAATATCCCGAGATCCCTGTAATTGCTTGCGGAGCACTTCGATTTTTGCAAATAGAGCCTTTTTACAGTGATAACAGCGATCCGCTTGATTCGCCTGGTAGCTAGGATTTTCTAATTCCCGGGATCGAATGATTTGAAGCGGGATACCGTGTTTCTGTGCAAAACCAAGAGCATTGCGATATTCACGGCGCGAAAGAGACGCACTGTCGGCCAACACTGCCACCATCTGCTCACCTAAGACCCTGTGCGCAGCAAATGCAAGCAGGGCACTGTCCACTCCCCCACTGTAAGCAATCATGGTCTGCTGCATTTTTTTTAGATGATCTTCCAATTTTTGGGCGCTTCGCCGCGGTTCCAAATTTTTCTCCCGGTTGCCGTGAATGATCCCATTTTTTATTTAATAAGGCGGTCCTTAAATTAGCCATAATTTGATAGACGGAGAATACCGATTTTTTTTTATGTATTCACCGGTACCAACTTCCCGGATCCGTAGACCTGAAGATAAAAAAAGGTCTTTGGCAGGTAGTCAGGAAGAATAAAGGAGGGGTGATCAAAAAATGCTGTTAAAAACCTCACAGGAGCGGCAGACATTCATCTTCTCTTTCCAGTTCTTGTGAACGCTACCGTCACAGATGGTGCCATTGATAAACCAGCAAAGATTTCCGCTTTTAAACTCCCAAGCCGGACATTGTTTCTTCTGTTCGGTAGGACATTTTTTAATTCTCCAGCATGGTTTATTGGCCTTTGGGCCGCTGGATATCCGAGAAACCATAAAAAACAATTGTCGTTCGACCGCAGGCGGAATGGTGCGCCATCCCTGTTCATAGCTGTGAATGGCTTTCAAGGATGTTCCCAGCAATTGTGACATCTGCTTTTGGGTTTTATTTAATTTTTTTCGAAAAAATTTGAATTCATTGCTGTCCATCAAATTAATCCCTAGTTCCCAGTTTTTTTATTTGCAGTTCATATGTTGATACATTGTGGTAGGATTGTCAATAATTAATACGCGAATACCATGCCAGCCGATTGACTACGTTCCCGATTATCCATAACGAAATGATATTATATGAAATTATTATGATATTTAGCCGCCGATCGCATTAAACCAGATCGAATGCACATCGTTAACGGTAACTTTAACCTCTTTTAATGCGTTTAAAAGACGAGTGTACATCATGGCCAATCCGATATTTTCGGCTAGCACCAGCAAAGAATCGATATCCTGTTCAGAAATGTCCCATTGATTATGGTGATACAAACGCAGGGCTCCAATATTCTTGCCATAGAATTTAATCGGCAGCGAAACTATGGCGCCGATTCCCTCTTTTCTGGCCTCCTGGGGATATTGTAAAAGGTCCGTGTCGTCCAGATCGCGGATGATTACTGGCTTCCCCTTTTTAATGTCACCAATACTTTTGCCCGAAAAAACCGGTCCTTTGTTCAGGTAACTGATACTAAGACCGAAACTTGACAGCAATTCAAGTTCTCCACTCTCAGGCTCCAGAGCAAAAATGGAGCATCCCTTAATTTCCAGGGTGCCAACCAGCAGCTGTGTTAAATGGCCGATCATGATTTCAAGGTTGTCCGATTGCGCGATGGCTCTGGTGACTGCTTTAAAGACTTCAATATCTATTTTTTCTGCGTTACTCATGGAATACCTCCTCACCTGTTATTAGTCTGCAGGTCTTATGAGTTGCGGTGGTTACCGGGTTGCAGCCGGTTGCAGACAGGTCTCAGGACACAATGCAGACGGTGGTATCTTTTAAAGCTGAAACGATTTTGCTGAAAACGCTTCCGGTAAAGAATCGGCTGGCTTTGCCGGACTTGTGATTGATAATAATCACGCTGAATTTATCCTTGGAGACGAGTTCAATGATTTCGGTTGCAATATCCTTTTTACGGGGTTTGAAAATGGTGCGTATGCAGCCTTGTGCAAAGCCACCTTGCAGTAGCTTTTCTTCCACAGTATTAAGCTCGCTCTCCAGCTGCATGATTTTCTGACTGAGATAGCTCAAGTTTCCTTTCAGCTTTCCCATAACCGATTTGCTCTCGGCTTCAATTTCGGGAAGCGGCGTGTAAGCATGAAAGAGTGAGATTTCCACTTCCTCAAGATGGCCAAATGTACTGTTGGCAAATGCCAGGGCTTTTTGATCGAGGGTCGTGAAATTATAAGGAAGTAATATTTTTTGGGCAGCCATCATGTTCCTCCTTATATCTAGGTTATGGTTTATAAAATCCTGACCACTATCCAATTGACGGAAATCAGGAAAAAAATAGACTAGACCCGATTCTGATCGGTTGCATTTAGATAAAACGCTGTTCTATCGAAGAATCAGAAATGGCGAGAATCCAAGCTCAAACTATACGAGTCATCCAAGGGTTTTGTAAAATTTCAAACTGTCGGTTAATTCTCTCCAAATTGTTTAACGCCGGGTGTTCGTTTTTAATTGCCACAGGGTAACAATCAGTGTCAATAAAAATATCTTTTCGAAAACTTCGAAATACCCTCGCGGAATTCCAATTCATGGGCAATTTGCAGCACTATGACATTTTTTTGAATTAATTTGAGAGGGGAGTTGCAGATAAAAATGTATAACCAATTAATATAATTATATTAAAAATATTTTGTGGAGTCTGGCGTGATTCTTGCTTTATTTATTCTGTTGAGTGACAAGGCTGAGTTTAAAAAAAATCCAATTTTACCTAATGGTGGTTTTGTAAAAATTATGAATTTGAAATTGAAGCGAACCTTCACTGTTGTTTTCCTGACGGCTATTCTGGCGGGCGTCTTTTGGCGGCCGGATGCCCGTGCAGAAGCCAATCTCTTTCCCGTTTATCCTAGCATTCAGCCTAATGTCACTTTCTGGACCGAAATTTATACCCGTTATGCATCCAATCAAGGCGTTATCCATGACAAGCGCATTATGAACCGCATTTACGGCAGCATCGAGCTCGTAGATCCGAATGGTCCCGGTGGTAGAAAAATCAACCGGCAGCGAATAAAAAATGCCAAAAAAAAATATAGAACAATTTTGGCCAAATTTATGCAGGGCAAACCTCCTTCCGGGCGGGTAGAAAATCACGTGGCCGCTCTCTTTGGTCCGGATTCCAAACCGGCGGACTTTCGCTCAGCCATGAGAAATATCCGCTGCCAGATCGGACAAAAAGATCGATTTCGTGCCGGCGTTATTCGATCCGGTGCCTACATTGATAAAATCAAACAGGCCTTTAGCAACGCAGGTTTGCCGGAAGATTTGGCCTATCTGCCCCATGTAGAGTCCTCATTTAACCCAAGGGCATATAGCAAATTTGGTGCCGCCGGTATCTGGCAATTTACCCGGTCCACGGGCAGAAGTTATATGAGAGTGGACTACATCATCGATGAACGTCGGGATCCGATTCTTTCATCTCCTGCCGCCGTAAAATTTCTCAGGCATAACTACCGGAAATTGAAAACCTGGCCCATGGCCATCACCGCCTATAATCACGGCACCACCGGTATGCTGCGGGCTCAAAGATCCCATGGCAACTATGAGACTATTTTTAAGAACTACCGCAGTCGAATTTTTAGATTCGCATCTCGTAATTTTTATTCGGAGTTTTTGGCGGCCAGGGAAGCTGCCGAAAATTATCGCCAATACTTTGGCGACTTGAAACTGGATACCCCCGCTAAAAGCCGGCACATCGTGTTAACCGGCTATGTATCATTGCCGGAGGTTGCGCGGCATTTACAAATAGACCTTGCCGAGTTGCGCAATCTAAATCCGGCACTGCGGCATCCGGTTTTTCTCGGACAAAAGTATGTCCCCGGGGGTTATCGACTGCGACTGCCGGAAAAGGACAATGAAGGAATCGAGAATATAACGGTTCATTTGCCCGACAAGCTCTATCGGCACCACCAGAAGCGCAGCCAAATTTACACGGTTCGCAGAGGAGATACTGCCGGAAAAATTGCCAGAACTCACGGTGTCAAGTTAAATGATTTACTGGCAGCGAACAACTTGGGTGCACGTGCCACTATCTATATCAACCAGAACATAAAAATTCCACTGCCGGATGAAAAAACCATAAGGGGCGCCGGCCGCGATTCCAATGTTCCGAAAAAAAACCGGGAACACCAATTTCGAAGGGCTCAACTGATTAACAAGCCGCCAGAAACAAATCCCATGCTGGAGTTTATGCTCACCCAAAATGCCAGTGACCACACCCGTCTTGCCGAACCGCTTCCTGTGGTTACATCTGAACAGTCCGGGGCTTTGAAAGAAAATTCTGAGCAGCGGTCAGTTCTGACAATTGACCTCGCGCAGCTTAAGCAGGCTACTTACGAACAGCAGATGAAACCGGAAATGGTTCAGAGTCACTTTGTTGTGGAACGTGTCTGGAAACAACGGGGAATCCCAGTCGGAACCATTCGGGTGGAAGCAGAGGAGACTCTGGGACATTATGCCGAATGGCTGAACGTAACGGCCGGGGAAATCAGGCGGTTGAACGGCTTGCGCTATGGCCGTTCGCTACATCTAAGCCAGCAGATCAAGATTCCTTTGCACCGAACCACCCAAGAGGAATTCGAAGAAAAACGTTATGAATACCACCAGGAGTTAGCCGAAGACTTCTTTGCTTCCTATCGTGTTGGAAAAGTATTGACCTATTCCATCAAAAGGGGCGACAGTATTTGGTCCCTTTGTCACCAGGAGTTTGAAATTCCGCTGTGGCTGATAAAACGATACAATGCTGACGTGGACTTCAACGCACTCATTCCATCACAGCAGCTCCTGATCCCGGTGGTGGAGAAAAACGCCTAAACCTTCTATATCGGCGGGGCAATGGTAACCAGCAGTCTCAGATCGGTTATAGCGCGAAGTCCATGGGGTTCGGCAATATCGCTGATCACCACATCACCGGTCTTGGCCGGCAAAGTAATGCCGTCTTTTCCCAGAAACTCTCCTTCCCCTTCAACGATAACTAAGCTCAGCTGCCCTTCAATGTCGTGGCTGTGCACCGGAAGCTCCTGCCCGGATTTGAAGTTAAAATTCAGGATCTTAAAATAAGGGGAATCGTGCACCAGCAATTTTTTAAAGGCTTTCTCCGAAAAATCATTTTCTTTATAAAGGTTAAGCTGTTTCATATTTTGTCTCCCTTAAATTCACTTCGAGCTTATTTTCTATTTAGTAATGGAAGCAGAATACCTTGTTTTCTCGTTGAGATGCCTTGATTTAAGTCAAAACTTGATAAAAAATCTCCGAGTGACTGATACCGCCTCCAGGACAACGGGCCCTAAAGGGATAACAACAAGAATAAAAGCATTTCCTACTTTCGCCTTATCAAATATTTTAAATTTCATAAAAGTGTACAGTATGTGTAGGAAAAAATCATCATCGGTTTCTGCCGGCAGATGCTCTTTATGATTCAATAACCTGAATTTATTTAATATTATTTTCTAATCAGTACCTGGCATAGTATGTGCTGTTATGAAAAAGTGTAAATCCCTTTAAAGGTAAAATCAAATTTAGCAATTTTTTTCGCAAGCTTGGTTTTCAAATTAAGGAGTATTGATATGAGCGAGAAAAAAAGAACTGCCTTAATTGTCGATGATGAGGAAACAGTACTTGATATTGAATCTTTTATGCTGCAGAAGATAGGTTTTAATACCTTGAAAGCAAGCAATTCTGCAGAAGCATGTCAACTCTACGAAGATAAAAAGGAACATATTGACATCGTTGTACTGGATATGATTATGCCGGACGAAAATGGAGCCAACACCTATAAACGATTGAAAAAGCTGAACCCTGATATTAGAGTGCTAATTACTTCCGGATTTGAGAAAAACGGAAATGTTGATGAGATTTTAAATGATGGACAAAATGGTTTTATTCAGAAACCTTTTAAATTTGAGGAATTTACCAACAATATTGATACCATGCTATCAATGAAGAAGCGCTTTCGCGCAGCTTCTGGTTTAGACGATTCCTCTTGAAGTTACCTCTTTTAGAAGTTAGACTATTTCTCCCCCAGCAGCGCTAAGCAGCTGAATCGAATGGCCGTTTTCGCTAAGCAATTCAGACCGAAGGTTTTGATCATTTTGCGCTTCCCTGATAGGTTTCAGCCTTCTTCAAAGCCGCTTCCATCTCTGCGGTTGTAATGACGGCAGGATCGTAGTAGACCGTGTTGATCTCCTTTAAACCGCGAAAGCCCTTGGTAACCTTATTGACACCTTCCAGCCCTGCCAGGGCTGCCTGACCGACATCATATCATGTAACAAAGAAAACCGCCGTGGATAGGTCATCCCGGTCGGCATGTACCAAACTATATCCGGTGAATACGATCAGCCCAAGCATCGTAGCAGCCGTCAAGATTTTGATGATTCGTGGATGAATATGGATCATGAGTTTTTATCCTTTCGTT
>CALZJV010000225.1 GCA_945787595.1 uncultured Desulfobacterales bacterium
GACCACATGAAAATGTGGAACGAGCCGCCGGATGCCTATGGCGCCATTGCCTATATGGCCAGCGATATTTTATTTCAGTCAGTCGAAAAAGCCGGCAGTTTCGAAACCAAAGAAATCAGCAACGTTCTAAGCTCTTCTAAATTTCAAACCATTAAAGGCGAAGTATATTTCCGTGAAGATCATCAGATGGTCTCCAAATATCTCGCCTTTCTGGTCAAAGGCAAATCACCGGCCGCAAAAAAAGGAAAATGGGATGTCTTCGAGGTCGTCGGGTATTTTGGCGGCGATCAATCACTTCCTTCTTTGAAATCCCTAGGCTACTAATCGAGAGGTAACTCCAATGATCGGTCCTGGCTGACGTTTCGGTTTTGAATAACGCTGGCCAGGGCCGGTATCCGATGAGAATAAAATGGATAATTCAGAAATTTTGATAACCAAGGGCGTTACCAAAAATTTTGGTGATTTTACGGCCGTCAATAAGGTCGATTTCGAAATGAAAGAGAACGAGGCCGTGGGAATCATAGGACCCAACGGAGCCGGCAAGACGACGTTATTAAATATTATTACCGGATATTACACGCCGGATAAGGGTGCTGTGTTTTCCCAAGGATATGACATTACCAACCTGTCGCCTGAAAAGCGTGCGGCACTTAAAATCGCTCGTACCTTTCAGCTTGTTCATGTTTTTGATATTTTGAGCGTTTTCGACAATGTGGCGCTTGCCTATTTCAGGGAAAAAAAAGGCAAAGCGCTGCCGCTTAGCATTTTTTCAAGCAGCCTGCATCAGTTCTCAATCGATCAAAAAGTTCAAGAATGTTTGGAAATGTTTGAACTGGTTCATTTAATCGATGAAACGGTCGGAAATTTGCCTTTGGGAAGTAAAAAGCGGCTTGAGCTGGCAATGGCCTTCGCAGCAGAACCGAAAGTACTATTACTGGATGAGCCGTTTGCCGGTTTAGGAGACCAGGAAGTGGATGAGATCGTTGGCGTATTAAAACGATATGCCCACAACAAGACCATCCTCGTTGTGGAACACAAGGTATCGAAACTAACGGAATTCGTGGATCGGCTTGCCGTAATGCATGAAGGTCAGATCATTAGTTATGGTGAATGTGAAGAAACACTCAATGATCCAGAAGTCAGAAGATGTTATTGGAAAGTTTGAAAATTAAAAAGAGGGAATGATGGAGGATAAAGCCAACGGAAAGATATTGGAGGTCAATGACCTTGATGTGTCTTACCAGAAATTAAGAATACTATTTCAGGTCTCCATGGATGTGAAAGCAGGTGAGGTGGTAGTGGTGGTTGGAAGAAACGGAGCCGGCAAGACGACGTTGTTTCGCACCATCGCCGGGTTTTTGAATCAGGACAGTGGATCCATCTTTTTCAAGGGTCAAAATATAGGAAACTTAAGGGCTTATGAAGTTGCACAACTGGGCGTTAAATATATTCAACAGGACAAACATGTTTTTTCGGATCTAACCGTTCAGGAAAATCTGGAACTTGGCAGCTATGCGACGAAAGATTACGACTGGGATAGCGTTCTGGACTATTTTCCTCAGTTAAAAGATATTTTGGATAGAAAAGGCGGGCACTTGAGCGGAGGGGAGCGGCAGATGCTTCTGATCGCCATGTCGCTGTTAGGTAACCCCGGGCTCGTATTGATGGATGAACCCACCGAAGGTCTGGCACCCCACGTGATAACCGATTTGGGCCATACGTTTAAAAAAATCAGTGAGAAAACCACACTGGTCATCATCGAACAGAATCTACCGCTGACTGCAGAAGTCGCAGATCGCGTTTATGCCATGAAAGAAGGCAAGATTGTTTCGGAAATAAGAGACAAACAGGCAATTGAGAACCTCGATTTCGAAGCCTATCTGTGATGAGATTTCTAAATTGCGAAAACAATTGAGACCTTGGGGGCACAGCATGGGAAGAGTTATTAGAGCAAGTTACGGTCCTCTGGTACTGGTATTCTTTTTTTTGTTGGCGAGATATATTTTCCCGAACAAAATGACATTTATCATCGAACTGGCCATATTCAGTATTTATGTGATGGGCAATAATATTCTCTATGGATATCTCGGGATGGTGTCGTTCGGGCAACCCTTTTACTTGGGCGTCGGAGCCTATGCAACAGCGATCTATCTGGCGCATCTTGGCGCGAATCCTTTGATCGGTATGCTCTGCGGCCTCATCGCAGGTCTTGTGACGGGCCTGGTTCTGGGACCCGCTTTTATAAGACTGCGGGGGGATTATTTTGCCCTCATAAATGCGGCCACCTGTGCCATCGGGATGTTTACAATCGAAAAGCTCTTATTGCCGATCACCCGTGGGGACGATGGATTATGGTACCGATCCCGGATGAGCCAGATTCCTTTTTTGGATATTCGCATGCCGGACAAATTTTTCATTTTTGCCCTGGCGATTTTTTTGATCGTCTTAATCCTTTACAATTTTATGGATAAATCTGCCTTGGGAGTTTCTTTTCGCGCTATCAAAGTCAATGAAAGTAAAATGAAATTTTTGGGTTATGACACCTTTAAAATCAGATGGATCGGGTTCAGTTTGGCCTCTATTCTGTCTGCTTTGGCAGGTTCGCTTTATGCAATTAATTTCGGGTTCGTTAATCCAAGTCTGGCAGAACCTCATCGAGCTGCTGAAGTGCTGGTTGCCACCCTTATCGGCGGTGCCGGAACCGTCTTCGGGCCCTTTTTTGGAACGTTGGCGTTTTTAGGTATCAAGGATTTGGTCAGCCGCTATATCGCGCATTGGGAACTGGCGGTGGGAATTCTGACGCTGTTGGTTCTATTTAGATTCTCAAAAGGAATCTGGGGCAATACCGAAGCCATCATTAATGAAAAATTTGGTAAAAAAAGAAGCGGGTAATGGAAGAACTACTAGCAGACAAAGCGTCAACCTAATAGTTAATCAGAATAAAAGGGACAGACAATCATGAACATCGATTTATTGTTGCCGTCGATTTTTTTTGGACTGAGCATCAGTGGTATTCTATTTTTGGTGTCTCTGGGAATATCCATCGGTTTCGGTCTTATGCGTATCATCAATATGGAGCAGATGGTCTACTACACCTTCGGGGCTTATATGACGTATACCATGGTGTCCGCCACGGGTAGTTTTTTGCTGGGAATCGTCGCGGGGATACTGGTGGCGGCCTTTCTTGGACTTCTCGTCGAAACCCAGCTGCTACGCAGGGTCTACGGCAAAGAATTAATGTTCACCATGGTGGTGACCTTCAGTGTATTTTTGATCGGAATCGGCATTATACAGTACACCTGGGGTCTTAATCCAAAGCCCGTATCATCGCCTATCCATACCATGGTTTCGATACTTGGTGTTCGAATGCCCCTGTACAGGCTCTTCATCATAGCGGTCGCGTCCGTCGTATATGTCCTGATTCAAGTTATGCTCACCAAAACGATCATCGGTAAAGCGATTCGCGCCGGTATCGAAAACCCGGATCAGGTGCAAGGACTGGGAATAAATATCCGCCGCATCTTTACCCTGACTTTTGTCGTGGCAAGTGGGTTGGCTGGTTTGGGTGGGTGCCTGAACGCCCCGCTAACGATGACCGGCCCGTACATGGGGTTTGATATGCTTCTTTTCGCATTTATCACCGTAATATTAGGCGGCCTGGGAAGCATTAAAGGCACGCTGGTGTCCGCCCTGATTATGGGTCAAGTCATCTCTGTCGGGGGAACCATCTGGTCTCCGCTGGCGTTTGTGGCTCCCTTTATCGTCATGTTTTGCGTGATCTTATGGCGCCCTACCGGTCTTTTTGGTGTAACAGGAAAAGCCTTCGGCTTTCAAGAATAACTAAAAGGAATATCTATTCATAACAAAGTATTACATTTTTTTACACGTCAAGCCAATCAATAAAGAAGGAATTAAGTGCGCGAAAATAAATCACTCTTAAAACCAATGCAGAAGGTACTCGTTTCCGATGAGATTATTGAACAAATAAAAAACCTCATCCTGGAAGGAAAATTGAGACCCGGCGACCAGTTGCCATCTGAGACCAAAATGGCCTCCCAGATGAAGGTTGGACGCAGCACCATCAGAGAAGCCTTAAAAGTTCTGATTCATTTAGGATTTATCGAAAGAATGAATAAGGTGGCCGTTATTTCTGATCGGATACAGGAAACAGTCTCGCCGCAGGATATCGTCGAGCGGTTTAAAAAGCAGCGTAATGTATTAGACATGATCGAATTTCGCAAAATCATCGAGCCGGATATGGCCAGTCTGGCGGCAATCAGAGCCGACAAAATGGATATATCTTTACTCCAAAAAGATGTTGATGCGATGACAGAATATAAGGATGATCCCGAGGCTTTTTTAAAATACGATCATCATTTTCATTTGCATATCGCTCAGGGAGCCAAAAACCAAATTTTAATCGAAGTTATCCGCGGAATTCAGGACATCCTGGAAAAAACCCAAGGGCACATCATTCGGAAAAGCACCACCATTTCTGAACGGTCCCTTGAATTCCATCGAAATATTCTTAATGCCATCAAGAATAGCAAATCCGAATTGGCCCGCAACAAGATGCATGACCATCTTCTAGATATTGAAAAAGAAGTATACACGATTTTGAAGCAAGACAACATCACAGAAAATGTAGATTGAAAACGGCTAGAAATAGGGGGATTCCTTTGGAAATTCCAGATTCGGTCGATTTTAAAGAGGCTGCATTAATCACCAACCTAGGTTGCGTGCTTTACGGCTTTGAAACCATCGGCGGCTATGTGGTCGGAGATCAGGTTGTGGTGATCGGACCGGGACCGTTAGGGCTAATTTCGGTAGCAGTGGCAAAAGCACTATGCGCTGGTAACGTCGTACTTGTTGGAACCAGGGATTCCAGGCTTGAAGCAGGCCTGGCAATGGGAGCCGACCGGGTTATTAATGTGAATAATGAAGATCCAAAGACCGCTGTGATGGATGAAACTCACGGTTTGGGTGCGGATATCGTCATCGAATCGTCGGGCAATAAAAATGGTCCGCAAACAGCGATTGAGATGGCTAAAAGGATGGGTAAGATATTGCTTCTTGGGTTTCCCGACGGGTCGGTGAATGCAAATTTTTCAGCCCTCGGCAAAGACAACAAGTCCATTTAGACGGTCCGCGGTGAAGGCTGGGCTAATGTCGCACGGGCCATCTCCCTACTGGAGTCGGGTCGCATTACCTTGAAACAATTAGCCACGCATTCATTCCGCTTGAATGAAATCGAAAAAGCCTTTAATACTTTTACCCAGCGCATAGGCGGCGCTATAAAAGTCATTGTCAAACCGAATACAGAATAATTGTACCATCGAATTCAGGTGAGTAATTTTTTCAGGGAAAGGAGAACCCCGGAGGGTTTATGGACAAAACCATCCTTTTAATTGCAACCTTTGATACCAAGGAATCAGAGGCTATTTTTTTGAAAGAAAAAATTGAATCCCGCGGATATAAGGTGCTCACCCTGGATGCCGGAATTTTGGATTCAACTCTGGTTTTGGCAGATGTAGACCGGCAGACGGTTGCCAATCGCGGCGGAATGTCTATAGAAGAGGCTTTAGCTACTGGTGACAAGGGCACCTGTATTGCCAACATGGTCCGTGGCGCTGAAGCACTTTGCCAGGAGCTATACGAAAAAGAGCTTTTTCATGGTGTTGTTGCCATCGGCGGAGGTCAAGGAACCGATATAGGATGTACGGCCATGCGTAGTTTACCGACCGGGGTCCCAAAGCTGATGGTTTCAACGGTTGCTTCGGGACGCGCCACATTTGGTCCTTTTGTCGGAACCAAAGACATCACCATGATGCACTCAGTGGCGGATATACAGGGACTCAACTTTTTAACCAAGCGTATATTAAAAAATGCCGCTGGTGCCATCTGCGGAATGGTCGAAAACTTCGGCAGGGAAATCTTTAAATCCCAGGGTACGCCTGTTGCGATGTCGATGCTGGGCACAACGACCCCCGGGGCATTGCGTTGCAAGAAATTATTGGAAAACAAGGGATTTGAAGTGGTCTCATTTCACCAGAACGGCACAGGCGGCATCGCCATGGAGGATATGATTCGCAATGGCTATTTTAAAGGCGCACTGGACTTGAATCTGCATGAGATCGGTGATCGTTTTGCGGGCGGGTTACATGGAGCAATCCGCGAAGATCGCTTAGAAGCAGCAGGGGACATGGGCATTCCTCAAGTCGTTGCGCCGGGAAGTATCAACTATCAAGTTCTCGGACCTTTGGACAGTCTTTCGCCCGAGATGAAAGCCCGAAAACTCATCGTTCATAATTCTTATTTAACCCTGGTTCGGTTAACTCCTGAGGAACTTTCCGGGATCGGAAGCCTGGTTGGCGAAAAGTTAAATCGTGCCAAGGGACCGACACAAGTATTCATACCGTTGAGAGGATTTTCATTTCCGGACCGGGAAAATATGTCCCATTGGGAACCGGAGGGCAACCAGGCCTTTATCGATGCTATCAAGGCCAATTTAAACTCGAACATACCGCTTATCGAACTGGATGCTCATATCAACGATCCTGAATTTATCGATGCGCTGACGGACAGGTTTCTTGAATTAATATAAGGACATATAATCGCAAACAAATTCGAGGAATGAATCATGGCTGAGCGAGTCAAAGATAAAGTATCGATTGTCACAGGAGCGGCCCAAGGCATGGGATTGGCCATTGCAGCCGCTTTATTTAACGAAGGGGCAAAAGTTACGCTCGTCGATATCGCTGAAAAAACGGTAAAGGACGCCGCACGGCAGCTCGATCCAACAAATAATCGTGCCATAGGGGCAGTTGTTGATGTAACCAAACAAGACCAGGTTTGTGATTTCGTCAGCTGGCTAAAATCTGAGTGGGGCAGCATCGACATCTTGATAAACAATGCCGGAGGTGCGCTACATACCCCCCACCGGCTGGAAGAAATCGAAGAAAAAGACTGGGATCTTGTGATGAATGTCAACCTCAAGGGCGCCTTCTTTTTCTGCCAGGCTGTGATTCCGGAAATGGTGAGGCAGGGAAGCGGAGCGATCGTTAACATTTCAGCATTGGCTGCCCACTGGCGCGCATCTCTGGCAGGTGTCCAATACGTGGCGGCAAAAGCCGGTTTGGAGGGATTGACGCGTCAGTTGGCCTATGATTGGGGCAGGCAGGGTATACGCGTAAATGCCGTTGCGCCAACCGTCACCCTGACGGGGGATAGAATTCGTGGATTGTGGGAGCATAAAAGCCCGGAAGAACAAGAAAAGGTGCTCGCTGCGATTCCTTTGGGTCGTTTGAGTACACCGCAGGAAATCGCGGCCGTTGTTGTATTTCTGGCTTCAGAGGATGCCGGTTATATTACCGGGATTACCGTTGACGTTTGCGGAGGGCGCTATCTGCGGTAATGAATAAACGTAGTGTATATAGTCCTACTTTTTCATAGTTATCTTTGCTTTAGCCACTTGTTATAACAGACTGAGAAAGAGGAATAAATAAATGCCTAAAGTGACCTAAATTGCCTAAAATGACTAAAATTAAGGAAACGCTATGCTTTATCTGTTTTTATAAAATGACAGAATACCACAATTTTAGGTCATTTTAGTTCATTTTAAATTTTAGCTCATTTTCTCAAATAGTATTATAATCTTTTGAAATTCGAACTAAACATTTTTAGCTGGCGATGGTGCCACATTATTAACAGATGAAGAAAGGAGGTAAACAGGACGGGTTGGCTATTAAGGATTTGCAAACAACATTACAATGCTGAAAAACAGAATTAAAGGAGGTAGAAAATGAGAACAGAATATAAGACAGACTTTTTAAAGTGGTTTGCCATTGGCTTCTTAATCGTTTCGGTTATGATTGGCGGGGTTGCCGGCAACGCGGAAGCAGCCCGAAAATTCGTTAGATTCGGCGGAAGCAATCCCGGAGGATCATGGTTTACCATTGTCGGCGGATTATCTGCTTACCTGAGCGGACAGATTAGCGATCTTAATGTGACGGCCATTGCAACAGGCGGGTCGGTCGACAACAATCGGCAGGCTAGAAAAGGAAATCTGGATGCTTGGTTGACCCATTCATTAACGGCATATGATAATTGGAATGGTGTCGGGGTGTTTAAAGATCAACCGCCTTTTCACTCCCTACGATTACTCAGTGGCGTATATGAAAATCATCATCACTTTGTTGTCCTGGCAAACAGCAATATAACAGAATTTTCTGACCTAAAAGGTAAAAAGGTCTGCGTCGGATCAGCTGGTAGCGGCGGTGCAGTCAACTCGGAAAATATTTTAAGAGCCATAGGACTGTGGGATCAGATTACCCCTCAACATCTAACCTGGTCCGCAGGGGGTAGAGCGCTGACGGATGGGCAAGTCGATGCTTTTGGTATCAGCAGCGCACCTGCACCCGCCATTGTTACCGCTGAGGCGCAACATACAATTCGTTTGCTGGAACTAACCGATCAAGAGTTTGATATAATTCTCAAAGAATATCCTGCATATAAAAAAAGCAAAATTCCCGCCGGCACCTATAAATCATTGAAGCAGGACTCTCCCTGTATCGCATTTCAAGTCTATTGGGCCGGTCATCAGGATGCCGATCCCGAATCCATTTATAAAATGCTGAAAGTTGCTTTCGACCCAAAAAACGCCAAGCCGCTCGGACAAATTCACAAACATTTAAAGTCATTAAGTAGCTCCTTTGATGGCATGATATCCCTTGGGATACCTTTGCACCCCGGTGCGGTTAAGTTTTGGAAAGAGCAAGGGCTGAGTATTCCAAAAGAACTCATGCCGCCTGAAATGCAATAAGCCGGCTTCCGTCAAGAGCATCACATCTCTTTTTAGGCGCTATTGATTTGTTGGTAAATTATTTGGCGATACCCTGCCTTTTTAATTGAACATTGCAGCTTGATAAAACAAGAGCACACGTTTAAAGTGATTTAATAAATCCCGGAGGCTCAATGAGAGAACTA
This sequence comes from uncultured Desulfobacterales bacterium, assembly GCA_945787595.1. Next base: position 8,986 of record CALZJV010000225.1, read on the forward strand.
AGCGGTAAATTGGGTTTTGTTAACCGCATCATCGCTTTTGGATTTTCAGCGTTTTTTCTTTACACCTGTGCATTTGGCTTGATCTCTTCCGAGCTTCACCGCGGGGGCTACCTTTTATTTACCTTTTTGCTTTGTTTCATGCTCTATCCTTTTAGGAGAGGTTCGACTTCAAATCGATTGATACCAATTGATTGGATCTTGTGGATTCTTGTCATTATTTCATTTGGTTTTTGGATAATCGAATATCCGTCCTATGCTTACCGCATCGGCAACCCCAATCAGCTCGATATTATTATTGGATCCATCGTTATTATTCTCTCGATTGAAGCCGCGCGCCGAGCCGTCGGCTAC
>CALZJV010000226.1 GCA_945787595.1 uncultured Desulfobacterales bacterium
TTTGCTTTTGCACGGGATACTTCTCCTTAAGTTTACATGAATTATGCGCGCAGAATTCATTTGCCCCTAAACACCGGTTTTCTCTTTTCCATAAACGCGGTAACCGCTTCGACCACATCCTCGGATGGTAACGCTGCGGCATTTTTCTGGGCCACGTACTGCAAGCCTGCATTGACGCCATGATCGCGGCTGTGCAGAATGACTTCTTTAGTCCCCTGGACCGTCAACGGCGGGCATTCAGCAATCAGGCCGGCAAGTTTTCGAGCCTCTGCAACCAATGCTTGACGATCTTCGCAGATCCGCGTAATCAGTCCCATTCGCAGGGCTTCCTCGGCATTGAAATCCCGGCCAGTCAGCGCCAATTCTCTGAACCAGCCATGTCCGATGATGTACGGTAAGCGCTGCAGGGTACCCAGATCGGCGATAATTCCCATGCGGGTTTCCCTGATGCTGAAAATTGCATCTTTGGTGGCCATGCGGATATCACAGGCGCTTATCAGGTCGATACCGCCACCGATGCAATGGCTGTGAATGGCTGCAATCACCGGTTTGCGGCATTCTTCAATTTTGTTGAGACTCCCCTGGAGCTCCAATATTGCTTTGCGGGTATTTTCCCGCTGATCGGCGGCCTTACCGCTGAGCAATGATGCGGCCTCCGTAAGATCGGTCCCGGCCGTAAAGCTTTTGCCTTCCGCCTTGATGACCACCGCACGGATGGTTGTATCCTGATCGAATTGGTCTAAATGCTCCGACAGCTCCTTAAAAAAAGAAGTTCCCATGGTATTGCGTTTTTCGGGGCGATCCAATGTCAACCAGGCAATATGTTCATCTGTTTCAACTTTGAAATGGGCGCTTGCACTCATACGATGTCCTTTCTTGGATGATTCACATAGTTATAACACCGAAAATAGTTAAATCCACAGTTAAAGTCAAATGGGATAGGAACTGTGACAAAAGATAATTGATCTGGAGCGGCGTCTGGTCTATGGTGCTTTCTTCGTTGCTAGTAATAGTTCAGCCAATAGAGCACTAAGCACGCTGATAATTTAATATCGAAATTATAGGTTTCAGGTGTCAGTCCAGCCGCCGGCCAAAAAAACGGCCGGTCTGATCGAAGAAGAAAACTTAACGGCATAAATATATAATTTTCTGACAGGATCAACAGGATGGACAGGATAAATATATTAAACCAAAAAAATCCTGTAAATCCTGTAAATCCTGTCTAAATAAATGAAGTTTCATACAGGGGTGTTGCGCCGGAGACGGATCAGGTTAAGGGCTAAAGGCGAAGGTCGATGTTCGATGTTGTGGTGCATGTTTCCGTCCAACCCCTATCAACTCCATCAATCCAATCAACCCCAGTAACCTGCTTCCAGCATCCAGCAACTTGAATCCAGTATCGAATATCCAGGGTCTGGCATCCAGCACACCAATCTTATTAACTCCGTCCCCAGTCAACAGCACTCGGTCCTCCACCCTATGCACTATGATACATGATCAATCATTCCGACTTCCCGCCGGGGCGTAGGCCCTATGTTCCCTCTGGGCCGGAGGCCGAATTCCAACTTCTGTCCTCTGTCCTCTGCCCTCTGCCATCCGTCCTCTGTCCTCTGCCATCCGTTCTCTGTCCTCTGTTCTCTGTCCTCTGTTCTCTGTCCTCTGTCCTCTGCCCTCTGTCCTCTGCCCTCTGTCCTCTGCCATCCGTCCTCTGCCATCCGTCCTCTGCCCTCTGTCCTCTGCCCTCTGTTCTCTGTCCTCTGCCCTCTGTCCTCTGCCCTCTGCCCTCTGTTCTCTGTCCTCTGTTCTCTGTCCTCTGCCCTCTGTCATCCGTCCTCTAATACAGCTGCCTGCGCCTGAATCGCCGTGATGGCGACCGTGTTGACGATGTCGGGTATGGTGCACCCCCGGCTCAGATCGTTTACCGGTTTGTTTAATCCTTGCAGTACCGGTCCGATGGCGACCGCATTTGCGGAACGCTGAACCGCCTTGTAGAGATTGTTGCCGGTGTTCAGGTCAGGGAAGATGAAAACCGTTGCGCGGCCGGCGACTTCGCTCTGCGGCAATTTGGTTTTAGCAACCCCGGCATCCACGGCCGCATCGTACTGGATAGGACCTTCGATTTTCAAATCAGGTCGATTTTCTTTTACCAGCCGGGTAGCTTCACGCACCTTGTCGACATCCTTGCCTTTGCCGGATTGGCCGGTGGAATAAGAGCACATGGCGATGCGGGGTTCGACACCATAAATTTTAGCGGTTTCAGCCGAGCTGACGGCGATGTCCGCCAGCTGCCCTGCGCTGGGATCAGGATTTACCGCACAGTCTCCATACACGAGCACACGGTCTGCCAGACACATCAGAAATACACTGGAGACGATGGCAACCCCGGGCCGGGTGCGAATAATCTGAAGGGCCGGCCGGATGGTTTCGCCGGTGGTGTGAACAGCACCGGACACCATGCCGTCGGCGGCACCTTTATAAACCATCATGGTTCCAAAATAGCTGACATCCGTCAAGGTATCCCTGGCCATTTTTTCAGAGATGCCCTTGTGCTTACGCATCCCATAATAGATCATCGCGTATTCCTCGAGCAGTTCCGACTGCATGGGATCGACAATGTTGATATCCTCCAGGTTGAGCCCGAGTCCGCTAATTTTCTGCCGAATATCTTCCGGGTTACCCAGCAGGGTAATATCCACAACCTGGCGCCGCAGAAGTATTTCACTGGCTTGCAGAATGCGATTTTCAGACCCCTCGGGCAGAACGATATGCAGTCTGTGGGCCTTTGCCCGTTCGATGAGATTGTATTCAAACATGATCGGCGTCACACTAGTGGAACGAACCACTTTGATGCGGTTTTCGATCTCCGGTATATTTACATGGGCTTCGAAAAGCCCCAGAGCAAAAGCAATCTTGCGCTCGTTTTGAGCCGTGAGCGCAGCTCTCACCGACCCGGCTTTAAGCGCTGTTGTATAGGTATCGGTGTCAACGCTGAAGATGGGTATCGGCGACGTTTTTTTAGAACCTTCGATCAGTCGTTGCACCTGGGGTTCGAGCGGCAACCCACCGGTTAACAATAGACCGGAGATATTCGGATATGTTTCAGAAACCGTTGCCGCCAGGCTGCCCAGGATGACATCGGAGCGATCGCCGGCGGTGATGATGAGGGTTCCGTCACTGATATAATCCAGAAAGTGCGGCAAATTCATAGCGGCAATTTTAATATCGAGTACCTCACGATTCAGCCCATCCGGATCACCCTGCAAGAGTCGACTTTTGAGGCTTGCGGCGATTTCTCCGACCGTCGGCTTGCCCAGCAGCGGCTCCTCGGGCAGGATATACACCGGTTCTTTAGCGGATGCGTCGTCTTTAAGTCGCGCGTTGATCAGAGCAACATTCTGCGGTTCCACCCGATTGACCAGGATTGCCACAATGGTGCATCCCTGACTATCAAAGGCATCCCGGGCAAAGCGAGTCGCATCGAGAATTTCCTGCGGTGATCTGCCATACCCGTTTACTACTGCTATAATCGGGCATCCCAAATCATTGGCCACCGCGGCATTGAAGTCGAACTCAAAGGCGGCGGATACCCCCGTGTAATCCGTGCCTTCACAGAGCACAAAATCACACCGGCTTTCCAGAGTTTTATATTTATCGAGGATGTTTTTTAAAAGCATATCATACTGCCCATGGGAAACCATGCGCTGAGCGTCCTCGTGTTTGTATGCGTACATGTCTTCATAGGCCGGCTTCAAATTGTAACGGTTCAGGATCAGCTGGATGTTTTTATCGCGTTTCACATCAGGAATAATCGGCCGGAAGAACCCGATGTTTTGCAAACGTCTTGACAGCAATTCCATGATACCGAGTGCCACCACGGATTTGCCTGCTCCTGGTTCCAGTGTTGCAATGAACAGACTTTTGGACATGTTGCGGCCTCTAAAAGTATTAAGAAAATTATCCGGGAAAAGTCACCTGTCATCTTATCCACCCGGAGGGCATTAAGTTCTGCTTGAAATCCATAAATAGAAGCATAGGGAAAGCCTACATCTCACCGGCTGCGGACGAAGCTGAGTAAAAGATTAAATTTATATCACGATGAGCTCGAATGCAACCTTTATGCTAATCTAAAGACCACATCCGGGTCCAAAGACTTGACTTGAAATCGCCGGAAAATTGTTGACTGCAAGAGCAGAATGATTAAATGGGCGCAATACACGCCCACATCAATTCAAAGCCTCACCCACCAAATTTTATAAATATAATTCCGGGGGAAAACGATGCATACTCGTCATACCTTTTCTCGGTTGAAAAAAATTATTGATCTTAATAAGTTTTGCTTGAGATTCGGATATATTGTGATATAAAACCCATACTAAGGACATTCCGTCAGATATGAATCCGCAACTTCTTATACAAGCCAAATTCTTAAGCTCAATTTCAGCGAATACCTCAATGAAGGAGGGGAAGATCACAAAATGACAGATAATTCTACGGTTGATAATACCACAGTAACGCAACCGGTGAAGCCGGAGAAAGGGTTATTCAAATCCTTTTTTAATTTTTTCGGCGGCAAAACACTCAGTCTGAACAACGACATTGGGGCCATGTCCATATTCTTCTTCCGGTCTTTCATTATGATGTTTAGACTTAAAGCGATACCCGATATAATCCAACAGGTTTATTATATCGGCGCAAAATCCGCTCAGATTGTGATGCTGGTGGGCTTTTTCACCGGTATGGTACTGGGACTCCAACTGTATTTTGTTTTGGTCGATTTCGGTTCCGTGGGGGTGCTGGGTACCGCCATCGCTCTGACGCTGATCCGAGAGATGGGACCGGTTCTGGCCGCCATCATGATCACCGCCCGGGCGGGTTCGGCCATGACCGCGGAGATTGGCATCCAGCGTATCTCTGAGCAGATCGATGCGCTATCCACCATGCGCATCGATCCGCTGGCTTACCTGATCAGCCCGCGCATTGCTGCCGCCATTATCAGTTTTCCGATTTTAACCGCTTTTTTCGATCTCATCGGCATTATCGGCGCCTGGGTCAGCGGCTGCCTGATCCTGGGGGTCAATTCAGGTTCCTACTTTTACCGGGTGGTGTCAAGCACCCAGATCGATGACATTACGGGAGGCTTTATCAAGTCCATCGTGTTCGGACTTTTGATAATCACCATCTGCTGTTTTCAGGGTTATTTCACGCATATGCGCACGGACAGCTTCGGCGCTAAAAGTGTCAGCCTGTCCACCACCTCGGCGGTTGTGATATCGTGCGTGATGATCCTGATTTCCGATTATATTGTTAATTCTTTTATTTTGTAAGAACCTATGCTTTTTGATAGACTGCACTCGGAAAAATTGGCCACTAAGGCACAAAGACACAAAGCAAAACTGTTTGCTATAATTTATCTTTGTGTCTTGGCGTCTTGGTGGCGAAAATTTATTTCCACAAAAGACGTAAAAATATTTACTAATCCGGACGAACCGGGGAAAAATGACCAATGACGATGGACACACAAAGAGAGCCAATTATTGAATTTAAAGGGGTAAGCAAATCCTTCGGCAACCGCAACATTCTGGATCGCATCAATTTTTCAATTTATGAAGGTGAGGTCACCACCCTCATCGGTCTTTCCGGTACGGGTAAAAGTGTGACACTCAAGCACATTATCGGAATGCTCAAACCTGATGAGGGCCGGATTTTTTTTCGGGGCAAACCCATCGATCAAATGAAAAAAACGCAATGGAATGATTACATTGGCCAGATCAGCTACATGTTTCAGAGCAATGCGCTGTTTGATTCGCTGACGGTATTCGAAAATGTGGCCCTGCCGCTTAAGTACACCACGAAACTAAAAAAGAAGGAAATCGAGCAAAAGGCCATGGCCCGCATCGAGCAGACGGAGCTGACAGAGGTAGCCGACAAATATTCCTCCGAGATTTCGGGCGGTATGCAAAAGCGGGTGGCCCTGGCCCGGGCCCTGGTGACCGATCCGAATATTGTGCTCTTTGATGAGCCCACCACCGGTCAGGACCCCATCCGCAAAAATGCAATTTTGGGGATGGTGGCGGACTACCAGAAACGCTTCGGGTTTACCGCCCTTTTGATCAGCCACGAAATTCCGGATGTGTATTTTATCTCCAACCGCATTCTGGCCCTGTATGATAGAAAAATCGTTTTCCAGGGTAATCCCGAAGATTTTGAATCCTTAGACCATCCCTTCCGCCAGGAGCTTATTTCGAGTCTTGAAAGTCTGGGACAGGAATTGACCGGGTTGTATTCCCGGCGCCAGTTTAAAGTTCGCTATCAAAGCGATTTGAGTCAGCGGCAAACGGATGCGTCCTACGCGGCGGCAGTCTTTACGATAGATGACCTGGATAACATCAGTGAAAAACTGGGGCACGACGCGGCCCAACAGATTATCCGGTCTCTGGGAACGTATATCAATAAGCATTTTGGGGCGGTGGGCGGATTCTCATCGCGTCAAGAAATCAATGAATATGCCACGGTGCTGCCATATTCCAATCTTGAGGAATCCGAACGGATCTTGGAAGATTTTATCAAAGATTTCAAGAAACACGGGATTCAGGGAGTCAAAACTTATATCGAGGGTGAGGACAGACCGGAGGACTGTGTTGAATTCAGTGTCCTGGCCGGACTGGCTCAGGGCAATCCTCAGATCGAGTTGCTGTCCGTGATGGAATTTGCCAGGTTTAACCAAAAAGAACTTGCACGATTTACGTGTGCACGTGGAGGTGAAGCGCAATGAAGAAATATTCCAAGGAAACAGTGGTAGGCATTTTTGTCGTCATCGGGTTGCTGTGTATTACCTATATGGCCGTGAATCTGGGTAATGTGGGATTTATCGGTGAGAATGCGTATTCATTGTACGGCAAGTTCAATACTGTGACAGGCTTACGAGAGGGTAACCCGGTGAACATGCTGGGTCTTGAAGTCGGTCGGGTGCAAAAGTTTACCATGGACCAGGAAAACCAGCAGGTGGTCGTGGAATTTAAAATCGATAAAGGCATCGAAGTATTTGACGATGCCATTGCTTCAATTAAAACGGAAGGCTTGATCGGTGACAAATTTGTGGCGATCGACCCCGGCGGCGGGGGCGACGTGCTGGCAGACGGGGACACCATCACCGATACCAATTCGCCGACGGATATCATGGACCTGATCAGCAAATATGCGTTTGGAGATGTAAAATAACGGGTTGCGAGCAACAGTGTGCCTAGGGCTTCTTGAATTGGGAAGTGGGAATGAAATAAAGAGAAGTTAGGAAGATGGGAAGCTGAGAAGCTCAAAAAGACAAGACGATGGTTGATTGGTTGAGTTGTTGATTAGTTGATTAAGGTGGATGGATTATATCCATTTAAACCCGTCAACCTATTCAAGTCAATTTACCCAATAAACTCAGTCAACTTAATCATCCTAATAATCTAAATCCATAAACGATCAATCGATCTAAACCAATCTCATTGGGAGGTAAATATGAATAAACGATTCATTGGACTACTTATGATTCTTGCCATTTGTGTGGTGCTGCCGCTTCAAGGCTATGCCGCAACCCCGAAAGAGACTGTCGAATCCGGGGTTAACAACTTGCTTAAAACCTTAGGCGATCCGGCATTCAAGGCAAAGACCAAAGATGAGCAAATCGCAACACTCGGCACCCAAATAGAAACCGTTTTCGATTTCACGGAACTTTCAAAAAGAACCCTGGGTCGGGATTGGAAAAAAATGAGTGCCGAGCAGCAGAAAGAATTTGTAAAGCTGTTTAAACAGCTGCTTCAAGGAGTTTACGCGGACAGACTTCTGGCTTACTCGGATCAAAAAGTCATCTTTGATAAGGAGATCATGCTTAAAAAAGGCCGGGCAGAAGTTCAAAGTTATCTGCAGACCTCAGACGGCAAGAAGATTCCGCTTTTTTACCGGCTCACCGATAAGAGCGGCAGCTGGAAGGTATACGATATGATCATCGAAGGGGTCAGCATGGTGAAAAACTATCGTACCCAGTTCAAACAGATTCTTGCCAAGGACTCCGCCGATAAGCTGATTGAAATTTTACGAGAAAAAGTTAAAAAAGGCTAATCTGCCAGTAATTGAGGTGGGAAAAACGGTTTTTTGGAGAGCAGAAAGGAGCATCATTCCGTGAAAAAATTAATTTCGCTTGCCGCAATCATGGTTTTATTCGTTGTCCTTTGTGGTCACACCCCTGCCGGTGCTTTTCGAGAAAAAGGCATCATTTACCTGGCGCAACAAACCGGGGATTCAGCCGATAAGCAATCGGGAACAGCCATGGATGAAGTTTCTGACGGAGCTGAGATTGATGAGGAAGATGAGTACGGTGATGATGAATATGCAGATGAAAAAGAAGTCGAACTGATCCCCGATCCTTTAATTGAATTAAATACAGTCTTTTATCAATTCAACGACAAGATGTATTTCTGGCTGCTCAAACCTGTCGCCAGAGTATATGGATTTATTATCCCCCAAGAGTTTCGATCGGTCATACGAAACGTTTTTTACAATATCCGGTTTCCGGGTCGGTTTATTAATTGTCTGCTGCAGGGCAAGGGACGAAAGGCAGGGGCAGAGTTTACCAGTTTTTTTCTGAATAGCACCATTGGTATTTTAGGCATGGCCAATGCGGCATCGCATTGGCCGCATTTAGACCCGAGCCCGGAGGACTTTGGCCAGACCTTTGCCGTCTGGGGGGTCGGCAGCGGTGCTTACCTGATGTTGCCTGTTTTTGGCCCTTCGAGTTTCAGGGATGGATTAGGGCTGATTGGAGACGCGCTGTCAGATCCCATCTTTTGGGCGACTCGCAATGAGGAATTCTGGGTTCCACTCGCCATACGCGCCGGTGAAACCGTTAATGCCACATCTTTGCGGATCGGAGAGTACGAGGCGCTTAAGGAGGCCGCGATTGATCCCTATGTTATGATTCGAAATGCCTGGATTCAGAATCGCATTAAATTGATTGCAGAATAACGGAAAACAGAGAACAGATGACGGAAGACAGAGGTCAGATGTCAACGCCGCCGGCCTGAAAAGCGGCCAGTCTGATCGAAATAGAAACTTGATTTCCTCTAAAAGCTATTGTTGACCACGAAAAACACGAAAATAATAATATTTCGTTTTTTTCGTGTGTTTGGTGGTTATAATCATCAGTTGTTGCTCTGATTCGGGCACCGCCGTTTGAATGTAGTTTCACACGAGTGTCTGGATTCAACTCCCTGGCGCCTCCGACCTGACACCTGAAACCTTTTGCAAGATCGATACATATCAGAGTGGAAGAATCAAGAAAACCATTCAGTGTTTAC
>CALZJV010000227.1 GCA_945787595.1 uncultured Desulfobacterales bacterium
CGGGCGCGATACATTTTAAGCACTAATTTATCGGAATACCAGTAGCTGAAAAAATTCATGCCTGCGGCGAATATGAGCGCTATAATCATCCCCTGACGACCACCCAAAAGCTGACCGACCCAAAGTATCAGCGCAGTCATCACCGCCAATAGAATCGTGGTTCTAATCTGATTTCCCATAAAACGGACTCCTTTCACTATTGCTGCCACCCGCCCAGGTGGCATAAACCAACTAACGCTGCAAACATTGGCGCAAACTCAACACCCCGCATATTATAGCTTGTCTGAAAACTTCCTTCGACATTGGTTTAAAGGCCATACGAGTAGATTTCGAAATCATATCCACGCCTGAAGGCCGCTTATCAAACCAGCACAGTCTTTGTCCAATTTCACGATCCACCTTCCAAATTGGCTTGTCGACCACTCAAAAAACCAATCCAAAACATAAATCCGATTCCACAAAACGCAACCGATTCCCTATTCGCCCGTACCGCTGAAAATCTGCCGGATTTATTCTTTCTCACTTTAGACGGTTTTTCTTTTCAGTTACTGAATTCATGTCATCGAAAGCGTGGCTTACATTGGCTGCGACGAAAATTAGGATGAAATATTAAATTTATTAGCTAAATTATATTCATCAATTGAAGTTTCCAAAGTTCTCATATAAAATCAGTTACTAAATGATATTTAACGTATTATTTCAGTTTATTAGCAATATATTTATTGACATTTGTCTTTCGGTATCATAAAAGAACGAATATATAAATATAGTTCTGTTGGCACTAAAAATGGCAGAAAATGACATTTTACTTAAAGATTGACCGACATTTATTACCGCCTGTTCCTGATCCAGAACTCTGACACCCGCAACCGGAAAAACGCCATCTTTTACAGTTAACCGGCAATGTAAGAGGTTGAAATATGGAGAGCGCCAAGCAGAACTTACCATTAACCGATATGAGTTCCGAGGCTATCACTCGAAAAGAAGCGGACCTCCCCCTCACAGTTTCCGCACGCCAGAAAATTCATGCTCTGGGAAAAGACAATCTTTTATCTGATCTCCGCAAACCATCTCAAATCGAAAATCAGGAAATCGAAAAAAAGGTTGATAAAGTCCAGCTAGTCAATGCATTAAATTTTGTACATTTCCAGGACGGTACCGTTCTACGATAAAGAAATTTCACTCAAAGCGACACCCCAGCCATGCATTAGCGATCTTGTCGAATGCCTGTGGGTTGATGACAAAAACATCAGTAGGATAATTCAATCATACGAATTTCGCAATCTTCTCATCCCCAATGGCCAAAAACTGCTGAAAGTCGTGCCTGAATTGCTCAGAATAGACGAAAAAGGCATCAATTTTATGCTTCCGGATAGCGGCAGCGAGATCACTTCCCGCAAAGTCAGGCGTTATGCATGCCAAGGCATATCCGCACAGCTTATCCAAAACAGCTCAGTTTTTTCAGGCACGCTGATGGATTTCAACGGCTATTCTTTTAATGTGAAGCTCAAGGCCATCCCACCTCAGACCTTTGATTGGCTGAATCCCGTGCATTCGGTTAACATCATCCTGTCGGATGGCGCCGTTACAATTTACTCTGGTGAATGCAAAATCATCCGATATTTCCAGAGCCTCGACGCCAGAAATTTTATTCTCAAGCCGCTCAAGCAGGAAATCCAGCGTTTCAAGCAAAAAGAATTTCGCAGCGAGCGATACAAACTAACTCCTTCGCCGAATATAACATTTCAGCATCCTTTTTCCAAAAGGAGAGTTGACCTCAAGGTTGTGGACCTATCCGGTTCCGGATTTTCAGTGGAAGAAGACGAGCGTAGAACCGTCTTGCTGCCCGGTATGGTTTTACCCGAGCTGTCACTTAATTTTTCAGACAACTACAAAATTAAATGCAGCGCTCAGGTCGTTTATCGCAAACCGGTTGTTGAGTCGAACGGAGACAAATGGGTCAAAAGCGGCCTGGCTCTGTTGGATATGGATATCCAGGATCATTTAAAGCTCATCGCTTTGCTGCATCAGACCAAAAATAGAAATTCTTATATCTGCAACCATGTGGATCTTGATGCCTTGTGGAGTTTCTTTTTTGAGACCGGATTTATCTACCCGGATAAATATGCTGAAATTCAGAAAAATAAAAAACAAGTTAAAGAAACCTATGCCAAAATCTACACCCGCAATCCTCACATTGCCAGGCACTTTATCTATCAGGATAAAGGTAAGATTTACGGTCATATGGCCATGCTTCGTTTTAATGAAAACGCCTGGATGATTCATCACCACGCTGCCAGAAAATCCAATGCAAACAAGGCGGGTCTGATTGTACTGGATCAAATCGGGCGCATGATAAACGACTCCCACCGCCTCTATTCACTTCACATGGACTATATGATCTGCTACTATCGCCCGGATAATAAATTTCCCAGCCGGGTGTTCGGCGGTGCCACCAAAAACATAAAAAATCCCAAGGGCTGTTCGCTGGACAGCTTTGCGTATTTTCATTTCGACAACCGAACCCAGTCAACACAGGATTTGCCGGACGGCTGGCAGATATCCGAAGCCCGACCTGAAGATCTTCAGGACCTGGCAGACTTTTACGAATACACGTCAGGCGGGTTGATGCTGGAAGCCATAGATTTGAAGCCTGAAAAAATGGACGGCAATGATCTCAGTGATGAATATCGGCAATTGGGTTTGACTAGAGAGCGACATCTTTACTCATTGAAGAATAACGGGCAGCTTAAGGCGGTTTTACTGGCCAACCTGTCCGATATCGGCTTAAACCTCTCCAATATCACCAACTGCGTCAAAGTATTCGTGACGAATAAATCAGAATTTAGTGCCGATATCTTGCAAGCGGCTATCTCGAAAGTGGCAGACATCACCGGGAAAGAAGACTTCCCGGCGTTGCTGTATCCGGCAGCCTTTGCGGATGAACAGATTATACCATATGATAAATTATACAATCTCTGGGTCTGCAGTCTGCAATATTCAGATCCATACTTCAGGTATTTGGGACGCTTGTTAAGATTTATTTAGCGAACAAAACAGAATTTAAGGCTTTACGCCTCGGCAGGCAATCAGCGGCGTGTAGGTGAATATTCTCGGATCACGGAAGAAGATATGGAACTCTTCCATAAATGCGTCGAAATCTCCACCGTATTCTTCAAAAGGATAGCCTGAATTTCTTCCGGCAATCTCTGCTTTTTTGACCCAGTTGAATTTTTCGTTTTCTTTTAGCTCGCCAAAAATCAAATTGTGAGGACTAAGGTTCACATCGATGTCCTTGAAGCCTAAATCATAAAGAAAAGAGTATAGTTTTACGCCCACGTAGGGATCAAAATTGCAATTTTCCCCTAGACATTTCATCATGCCGGTAACGGCTCTGTCGAGTCGTTTCGGAAGACCGAAATAGCGCAGGCAGTTGCAGTCCAGATCAATCAGGCAAAGGATACCACCGGGGTTGAGATTTCTGGAAATATTTTTGGCGATATCAAAACTTCCCTTAAGATAATATTCCAGCACAAAACGGACCCAGATAAAATCAAAGCGTCCTAAATCATCAAGGGGCTCGCGGATGTCAGCAGTAAAATACTCGATGCCTTCATCGCTGTAATGGGTTTTGGCATACTCGATTCGCTGTGTGGCGATATCGGCGCCGATAGTCTGGCCCTTCGGCTGAGCCGCCCTGTTTAAATGAAAAGTGGTTTTACCCGGTCCACAACCTAAATCGGCAACGCGCATACCGGGTTTAATACCGGCCCACCGCGCTTGCGTTTCAACTGTTTTAGCGTCGGTCTTGACATCCAATCGCAGCGCTTCTTGGTCACTTTCCATCAAATATCCTGAATATCCGGCACGCTCCTTCATAGTATCTCGCTGTATTCGTCGGGACTAATTTTCGGTGTTTTAGGCTAAGGAGTCATAACTGTTCGATTTGTATTGCAAATTATTACATAGTCGGCATTTTGTCAATCTAATATATCTATTATGTTAAAAAATATCTGCAGAAAATGACAAGTATATTATATTCTTGAAACTACCTCTTGAAAATATTAAACTCCCTTGTTAATGCATGATTGTTGGTTATTTCAGAACAGTAAAGGAGCATAGATCATGACGGATCATTTTAACGATGATAACAGTGAAGAAAATGAAAAGAGCTTTGCCGAGATGCTCGATGCATACACTCCCGAGTCTGAAGCCGAGGTAGGAATTGGCGATAAAATCCGTGGGAAAATTGTATCCATTGGCAGAGATTCTGTTTTTATCGATACCGGCACCAAGATTGACGGTGTGGTGGACAAGGCCGAATTGCTCGATAAAAATGGTCAGTTGGCGCTTCAAGAAGGTGACGTACTGGAACTATATATTGTGGCATTGTCTGAAGAAGAGATCAAATTGTCCAAAGCAGTATCGGGTATCGGTGGGCTACACATGTTAAGGGAGGCCTATGAAAAAGCCGTACCCGTGGCGGGTAAAATTCTGGAAACGTGCAAGGGTGGATTACGTGTCGAAGTTTTGCAGCGCAAAGCATTTTGTCCAATAAGCCAGGTGGACTTGGAATATGTCGAGAATCCCGAGGATTATGTGGGGAAAACATACGATTTGTTAATTACGACCTTTGAAGGAAACGGCAAAAATATCGTTGTTTCCCGGCGTGCACTGCTCGCCCGGGAACAGGAAAAGGCAAGAAAAGCATTTTATGAAACTCTGGGTGTCGGAGACGTCATGACGGGCAACGTTACCAAGATAATGCCCTTCGGTGCTTTTGTGAAGCTGTCTGAAGGGGTGGAAGGCATGGTTCATGTATCAGAGCTTAGCTGGTCAAAAACGGCGAAACCCGAAACCATGGTCAAAGTATCGGATGCCGTGCAGGTCAAAGTCATCAGCATCGAAGCCGATAAAAGGCCCGGACTGCTAAAGATCGGCTTGTCGATGAAACAACTTGTCGAGGACCCCTGGGAGAGTGCTGGCGAAAAATTTCATGAGGGGGGAAAAATTTTAGGAACCGTCACCCGCTGCGCAAATTTCGGTGCCTTTGTGGAAGTTGCCCCCGGCATTGAAGGATTGGTCCATATTAGTGAAATGAGCTATAAAAAGCGAGTTTTAAAGCCCGAAGACGAGGTTTCCATCGGTGAAAACGTGTCGGTCCTGATCAAGGAAGTTGATCTTGAAAAAAGGCGTTTATCGTTGAGTATCAGAGACGCCGAAGGTGATCCATGGGTCGATGTTTCAGAAAAATACAAGCCCGGCCAGGTTCTTGAAGGCATTTTGGAAAAAAAAGAAAACTTTGGCTACTTTATCACATTGGAACCTGGCATCACCGGACTTCTTCCGAAATCGAATATTCGCAGGCTCAGCGAACCGGCAGTCGTAGAAAAGCTAAAGGAGGGCGATTTAATACCGGTTTTGATTGAAAGCATAAATCCCGGCGAAAGGAAAATAACCCTGGCTGCCGGCGATGCAACCGATGAGCAAAACTGGCAGACCTTTAGCGACAGTTCGAAGTCCTCCATGGGATCTTTGGGCGAGAGATTACAGCATGCCCTGTCCAAAACAAAAAAGAGTGATTGATTGGAACTTCAGACCTCGTAGTCCATTGCTGGAAAATGGCGAACTCCTTATATTTTAAAATCATTCAGCTTTTAACCTTACTGGTTTTATGCCTATTTTGGATTTAACTTCTATTTGATACGAGCTGTCTGGGGTTTTTTAACCCGAAACGTCGAAACCTGCGTGTGGGGTCGAAGCCCGAAGGGCGCAGCCCCAAACCGCTCAACCTGGGTTCACCTTTCCCGTGAGAGACAACGTTAATTCGTCTGTCGCTATTTGACCAACCGCTAGTATGAGAATCCAACTCGATGAATATTATTGAAGCAAAACAAGTGACAAAAACCTACACCGTTGATCACCGGGAGATCCGCGTGCTTGACGCTGTCTCGCTGTCCGTATCCGAGAGTGAATTTTTAGTTGTGGAGGGAAGCAGCGGTAGTGGCAAAACGACCTTGCTAAGCTTGCTTTCGGGACTCGACAAACCGACATCCGGTCGAGTTTTTTTGATGGAAAAGGATATCACCGATAAGTCCGAAGATGATCTTGCACAACTGCGAAAAGTTATGATCGGCTTTGTCTTCCAGTCTTTTCATCTGATACCTTCATTGACCGCTTTAGAAAACATTATGTTTCCGGCTGAACTTAAACGTGACTCGACTGCACGCGAAAAGGCAATAAAGCTGTTACAACGCATGGGACTCGACAAAAGAAGCGGCAATTTTCCGCACCAGCTTTCGGGCGGAGAAATGCAACGGGTGGCCATGGCCCGGGCGTTGATCAACAATCCCAAGATAATCTTTGCTGATGAACCCACCGGCAATCTGGATTCTGAAAACGGTCGCGCCATCCTTGAATTGCTGCTTGAATATCAGAAAGAATCCCGTACCACGCTGGTTCTGGTGACGCACAGCAACGCCATCGCCAAAATGGCAGATCGGATGATCGTTCTTCAGGACGGCCGAATTACGTCGGGGCAGTGATTCGGATAAACGGGAAGGTGAATTAGGAATCTTCATAACCCAAGGTCTATAATCTAATGTCAAGTTTCAATATATTTTGGTGCAAATAATATAGAGATACTGGATGCTGGCCTCTGGATACTGGATGGATTGAAGAACGGTTTTTCTTTTGCCAGCATCGAGTATCCAGCAACCAGCATCTCTATGCTCTAAGTAGTAAATTCGAAAAATGCATACAAACTCATCGGTTTGAGGCAAAGCTTCGCAAAAATGAAAAACAGCTATATCCATATCCATTTCATCGGACGCCAGATTACCCGATCGCGAAGGCAGGCTTTTGTTTTTGTGCTTTGCGTGGCCCTTTCCATTGTCACCCTCATTTCTTTAAACGGTTTTTCTGCGAGCGTGCGTACTTCCATGCTAAAAGATGCGAAAAAACTGCATGCGGCAGATATTATCATTCACTCGCATTACGCTCTATCTGCGGCCGTCATCGACGCTGTTGCCCGGCTAGAGGCCGACAACAAAATTAGGGGTACCCGGGTTTGGGAATTTTATTCTATGGTGCGGCCTCAAAACAATCAAGACGCTTTGCTGGCGAAGCTCAAAGTGGTTCAAAAGGGCTATCCTTTTTACGGCAGGGTCGTGCTGAAATCAGGCCGAGATTTCAGCAGCGTTCTCAACAAAGGCAGCATCATTGTGGCTCCGACCCTGTTAGACCGTCTTAAACTTGATGTGGGATCCCAATTGCAGGTGGGCAGTGCCATCCTGACAATCAGCGATGTTGTACTTGCGGAACCGGACCAGCCGGTGAATTTTTTCTTTCTGGGACCCCGGATTTTAATTTCCGCCGATGATCTTAACCGCTTGGACCTACTGAAAAAAAGAAGCAGGGTACGTTACAGTTATTTAATCAAAGTCTTCGATCAGAGCCAAATCGACGCAATTGCAGTCCGGCTGCGGGCCGTTGCCGATGAAGAGTTGGAACATGTGGATACTTTTCGCACGGCAAGATCCGGCGTAAAACGGTTTTTCGACAATCTGCTTTTTTTTCTGGGACTCATCGGCATTTTCACCCTATTGCTGGCCGGTGTCGGTATCCAGAGCGCCCTGGCCGCCTTTTTAAAGGAAAATGAAAAAACCATCGCGATCATGAAAACCATTGGTGCCACAAGCCGGTTCTTCACTCGCCATTACATGGTTATCCTCTCTATTCTCGGTTTGGCGGGAACGATGTTGGGACTTTCCGGGGGATTATTTCTTCAAAATGCCCTGAATGTCCTTTTTGTCGGATTTGTGCCGCGCAATGTGGAGCTACACATCTCCTGGCAAGCGGTTATCCAGGGACTCGGCCTGGGGGTACTTGTAGTGGGCCTGTATTCCTTTTTACCGCTGTATCGACTGAAAGATATCAAACCGGTTGCTGTATTCAGAAAAGAAACCATCCCTACGCAAAAGGGGTGGCCTTTTTATCTGATTACAATTTTACTTTTTACCTTTTTTCTGCTGCTGGTATTCTGGCAGGTCCAAGATGTTAAGACCGGCCTGTATTTTGTCGGTGGTGTCATCCTGCTGATTATCATCACCGCTCTTTTAGCCGGAACTGTGTTGTATATCCTGAAACGACTGAAGGTAAAATTTTTAATAATGCGTCAGGCCATCAAAGGGTTGTACCGGCCGAAAAATGCGACCAAACCGATTATTATTACATTGACGGCCTCTCTATCAGTCCTTTTTTCAATCTATCAAATCGAACAGAATCTGGATGCCGCCTTTATCCAATCTTATCCAGCAGATGCACCCAATCTTTTTTTTCTGGACATCCTACCTGCCCAAGTGGAGCGGTTCTCTGATATCTTGGGTATGAAGGTCCAATATTATCCGATCATCAGAGCCAAGATTCTGAAGATAAACGGTAAAAAAATTGACCGACAAAAAGAGCGACAGCGGCGCAGCGATAATCTCGCCAGAACATTTAATCTCACCTATCGCAACTACCTGCTGGAAGATGAGAAGATAGTAAAAGGCAACCGCCTTCACAATGACGGCTGGGGAGATTTACAGGTTTCAGTGATGGATACGGTGGCTAAAATCAAAGATATGGATATCGGTGATCGCATCACCTTCAACATTCAGGGAGTTCCGCTGCAGGCCAGAATATCCAGTATTCGTACCAGAACCCGGGAATCGATTCGGCCGTTTTTTTATTTTGTATTTCCCGAAAAAACTCTGCAGGATGCTCCCCAAACCATATTTACCGCCGTAAAAGTTCCCGGGGATCGGATATCGGAAATTCAAACAAAAATCGCGGCAAATTTTCCCAATATCAGCGCCATTGATGTTACCGCAACCCTTAAGATTTTCACCCGTGTGATGAGAAAGCTGTCACTAATTGTTCGCTTTTTTACCTTATTCAGCATGGTCGCCGGTATACTAATCATTCTTTCCTCTGTTTTAGCCACTCGATTTGCCAGAATCCAGGAGGCGGTTTACTATAAAATTCTGGGTGCCAAAAGCGCTTTTGTGGTTGCGGTGTTTACCCTTGAAAATCTCTTTTTGGGGTTGGTAAGCGCCGTTCTGGCCCTGGTGCTTTCCCAGACGTCCAGTTGGATAATCTGTTCAAAAGTGTTCGATATTTCATACACTCCTTTTCTTGTGGATAGCTTTTATTTGATTGCCGGAGCCGTTTCGCTGATTATCGTTGTTGGGTTGCTGCCTTCTATTTCCATTCTGCGCCAAAAGCCAGTTATTTTCCTGAGGAATCAAAGCCAGGAATGAGGTAATTGAGTGACGAATGACGAGTAACGAATGTCGAATTAAGGAATTCTTTCTATTTTATTTGTTAAAAAGAGCAGAGCGAAGCGACATCAACAATTCGTCAATCGTCATTCGTCATTCCATAAAGTTTCACACGAGTCTTATGAAAAACCTTACACCCACTTTTTCCTTATTTTTAATTCTGGTTCTATTCGTCTTGGGATGCGACGAGGATTTAACATCTCCTGCCGAACCCAAAAAAGCTCCTGAGTATGAGGGCATTATTGTTGCCGTAGGCGACAGTCTCACCGAGGGATTGGGCGTGGCGGAAGAATTTGCATACCCGGCAATGCTTGAAAAAAAATTGCACTCCGGCGGCTACCATTACCGGGTCATTAATGCCGGTGTCAGCGGGGAGACTTCCAGTGGAACCCTTGCAAGACTCAAATGGGTTTTAACATTGAAACCAGATATCGTCATTCTGGTCATCGGCGCCAATGACGGTTTTCGGGGCATTGATCCCGAGTTGATCAAAAATAACATTCTAACAATTATCAAGGTACTCAAAGAAAAAAAGGTGACCGTTTTGCTTGGCGGTATGCAGATGGGTCAAAATTTAGGGAAAGAATACATCTCCGCTTTTGAAAAAAATTATCCGCTGGTGGCCCGGCAGGAAAACATCGGTTTAGTTCCCTTTTTTCTAGCCGGTGTTGCCGCCAATCCCGATCTGAATCAGGCAGACGGGATACATCCCACGGCGGAAGGATATCGGGTTGTCGTTGAACATATCTTCCCATACGTGACCGAGGTTATCGAAGCCCACAAAGCTGGGTCATCTAAACAAGTAATAGACTGAATTCACAAATGATGCCTTCTCAATGAAAATCATGAAAATTCCAAGCACCAAAAACCAAATCTCAAATGGTTCGACAAGCCGTTCGACAGGCTCACGGTCCTGAGCAAAGTCGAAGGACTCACCACCCTGAGCCAAGTCGAAGGGCAAATACCAATGACCAAACCTCAAAATTCAAAACAGATACAATGGTCGCGGAACATCTTTTAAGTGATTGGAATATTTCGGTTGAATATTATTTGGGTTTAGGGATTTGAGATTTGGGATTTTAGGTTCGTTTTCAGAAAAGCAAATTTATTTTTATCTGAGTCAGTTAGAGTCTAGTTTGACATTACCCTTCAGCCGCCCATACCGTGCTTGACACCGGCAATGCGGGTGTATAGGTTAGGCTGGTTCAACGACACTTTAAACCACAATCGGATTTGCTCCGGGCGCTTTTGAAAGGAGAAAATGATGAAGAAATTATTAAAATGGGGTGCAATTATTATCGGTTGTCTTGTGGTGGTCATCATTGCCGCCTTGGTTCTGATACCCATGTTTGTCGATGTGGCAAAGTACAAACCCGTTCTAGAAAACAAGGTAACCGAAGCAACCGGGCGGCCCTTTTCGGTGGGAGATGATCTTAGCCTGTCCCTCTTCCCCTGGGCCGGTGTTTCTTTTTCAGATCTGCGTTTGGGCAATCCGGCCGGATTCACCGAAGAAAATTTTGTCAAGATAAAATCCTTTGAAGTCAGGGTAAAACTCTTACCGCTTCTCAGCAAAGATATTCAAATTAAACGCTTTGTTTTAAATGAACCCCAGATCGTGCTGGTAAAAAATAAAAAAGGACTTGAAAATTGGGCTCAGCCGAAGCAACCGGCCAAAGATGCAGCTGAAGATAAGACGCCACCAACCGAAACGGCCCCGGGTGGGCTGGGAATTCCGATCAGCGCACTGACCGCCGAAAATGTTTCAATTAACAATGGTTCGGCTCTCTGGATCGATCATACCACGGACACAAGAAAGGAAATTACGGATATAAGCTTAATCTTAAAGGACGTATCGCTGAATCGCCCTGTTAAGCTGACGTTTTCAGCCCAGCTGGACAAAAAACCGCTGTCTCTTGAGGGGACCGTCGGACCGGTCGGGACCGGTTTGAAAGAAGGCAAAATTGCGCTGGATTTATCCTTAAAAGCCCTTGAACAGCTGGCGCTGCGCTTGAAAGGCAATCTTGAAAATCTCGTCGGCAGTCCCGGAGTCGACCTGAACATCGAACTCGCTGAATTTTCGCCGCGAATGCTAATGTCCGAATTGGGTCAGGAATTTCCGGTATCCACAACAGATCCTAAGGCAATAAGTCGCCTGGCTCTCAAGGCGCACCTAAAAGCGGACGCAAAGAATGTATCACTGACCAATGGCAATATGGAACTGGATCAATCCAAGTTGAAGTTTTCCGCAGCAGTGACTGAGTTTTCGAAACCGAACCTCAAATTTGATCTGGATTTGGATCAAATTAACCTGGACCGATACATGCCGCCCAAGAGCGATCAACCATCGCAGGAAAAAACTTCAGAGCCCGCAGAACCGGTCAAGAAAAAAACCGATTATGCGCCTTTGCGGCGGTTGATACTCGACGGTTCTTTAAAGATTGCCAAACTAACGGTAAATAAAGCCCATATAGAAGATGCCGTGCTTCATATCAAAGCCAAAGACGGCGTATTCAACCTTGATCCCATGAAATTAAAAATGTATCAGGGAAATGCAGCCGGTAAAGCAGTCTTGAATGTCGCCCAAGACACACCCCGGAGCAATATAAATTTGCGACTCGATAATATCCAGGTGGGTCCCTTGCTGCGGGATGTCTTGGAAAAAGACTTACTGGAGGGTGCAACCAACGCCGATATCAACATGGCCCTGGTTGGCGATGATCCAGAAAAAATCAAAAAAACCTTAAACGGCAAAGGTGAGCTGCGGTTCAATGACGGCGCCATCATTGGCCTCGATTTGTCCGCCATGGCCCGTAATGTCGGCACCGCTTTTGGCCTGGCCAAAAAGGGCGAAAAGCGACCGCGAACTGATTTCGCCGAACTTCTGATGCCTTTTAACATCAAAAACGGCATTGCCAACACGCCAAAAAGCAGCCTTAAATCACCTTTTATTCGGGTAACCGCGGTTGGGACCGCTGATTTGGTGAAAGAAACCCTTGATTTCCGGGTGGATCCCCAAGCCGTTGCCTCGATTAAGGGACAAGGTGATGAGGCAAAACGTTCGGGCATCATGGTACCGGTACTGGTATCCGGAACCTTCGCAGAGCCAAAGTTTCGCCCGGATTTAAGCGCAGCTACCAAACAACGCATTGAAAAAGAGATCTTCGAATCCCAGGAGGTCAAAAAAGTCTTGGAAAAAGAAGAACTTAAGCCATTAGAAAAGGAAGCCAAAGGCCTGCTAAAGGGTGTATTGGGGAACTAGGTCCTTGTAGAGTTTTATCTGACAACATGTTGTAAGGAACGTGAAGGAGTCGGGTTTCGGTGTTCAGCCCGCCCTGGCCTCCCCTCCGGCCTGTAAGCCTATGAAGCTCTACGGGCTGGAAGCGGGCTCGTAGCCTACGCCTCGGAGAGTGCGATATGACGGATTCCTACTGTTCACTGCAAGAGATCCCAATAATGTATTATCTTCCAGATTCATACAAAGTTAGGTCTGGGCCAGGGGTTTCAGCAATTAAATTTCAAATAACAAATCGTAAATACCAAATGGTTCGACAAGCCGTTCGACAGGCTCACGGTCCTGAGCAAAGTCGAAGGACTCACCACTCTGAGCCAAAGCGAAGGGCAAATCACAATGACTGATCCGCCTGAGGCGGACCAAACAATTGGAGTTTGATCCACCGCCGGCGGATTTGGATATTGTTATTTGTAATTTGGTGCTTGTAATTTGCTATTTCCGGTTTATCCGGGGTAGGCTCGCTATGATGAAATTAATTCGAATCGTTCCGACGGTTGCAGTTTTATCCATCGGTCTCCTACTGGCAGGCTGTGCCGGCATTGGAAAACCTCTGGAACCGCCGCATGTTTCATTGGCCGATATCCGGGTAGAGGATTTTACCGGCTTTGAAACGGTTTTCCAGATCCAGCTGCGGGTCATAAACACCAATGATATGGATCTTAAGGTCAAAGGCATAGAGGCGCTGCTTGAGATCAATGGCCAACCATTTGCCACCGGCGTATCCAACACTCCCGTGAAAATACCCTCCTTTGGCACGGAACTCGTGACGGTTGCGGTATATTCATCGGTCATCAAAATGTTTAGGAGCGTTTACGGCCTGCGTGAATCTGAAGAACTGAAATATCGTTTAAACGGCAAACTCAGAGTGGCGGGCAAAAACACGCTTACGACCACCCTTCCCTTCGAATCCGAGGGGAAAAAATAAAACTGTAAACTGGCAAATGAAGGATAACAGTAATTACATAACATCCTAAAAAATTGTGAATTACAAAATGAAACTCGGAATCATCGGCCTGCCGCAATCCGGTAAAAATACTGTTTTCGAAGCCCTGACAAAAAGCACGTCCGGCATCACTCACAGGGGTGAAAATCGAATCAGTACCATCAGGGTTCCAGACAGCCGCATTGATATATTAAGCGGGATGTATCGTCCACAAAAGACGATTTATACCCAGGTGGAGTATTTTCTTCCAGGAACCGCTGCTGCAAAAACTAATCAGGCCAAGGAGCAGAGTATCTGGACTGCGATTAGAGAGTGTGATGCACTGATTCACGTCATTCGCAATTATACAGGTACGGGATTTGAAGAATCAACACCTTACGAAGATATCAGGAATCTGGAGCAGGAATTGATTCTGGCTGATCTGGTTGTGATCGAAAAGCGTCTGGAACGGATTGAACTTGATCATAAACGCGGCAAAAAAACGGACTCCCGGGAGCTGACGCTTTTAATCGAATGCCGCAAAAGCCTTGAAAATGAAATCCCTTTGCGCAGATCGACCGAGCTGGCATCCGCCCGCGAATTAAAAGGTTTTACGTTATTATCCGCAAAACCGATGCTGGTTCTGTTCAACAATGATGAAGAAAACGATGGCATGCCGGAAGTCAACAGCCTCACCGGCCGGGAAAACTGTCTGGTAATCAGGGGCAAACTCGAACAGGAGCTTGCCCAGATGTCCACCGAAGAGGCGGCCGAATTTCTAAAGGAATTCGATATCAGCGAATCCGCCATGAACAGGGTCATCCGCGAATCTTACAATATTTTGGGGTTGATCTCATTTTTCACTATCGGCAAGGATGAGGTCAGAGCCTGGACCATAAAAATCGGAACCCAGGCTGTGGACGCAGCCGAGGTGATTCATTCGGATATAAAAAAAGGCTTTATTCGCGCAGAAGTTTTATCCTATGATGATTTAATGGAGGCCGGGACCTATGCGGACGCCCGAAAAAGGGGAACTGTCCGGCTTGAAGGCAAACCCTATGAAGTCAAGGACGGGGATATTATTAATTTCAGATTTAATGTTTAATACAAACCTCGTCATTAAGCTTGGGAAAATGGCTGTGACACTTTAACGGTCCTAGGATTGTATGAGAATTAGACACTGGCACCCAGGTGTCAGCCCAGCCGCCGGCCTGAAAAGCGGCCAGCCAAATCGAAAAAGAAACTTAACGAAATGCAATTCTATTTTTCTGACAGGATCAACAGGATGGACAGGATTTAGCGATACGAAAACAATATTATCCTGATAATCCTGTAAATCCTGTCTAAATTAATGAAGTTTCATACGAGGTGTCAGTAGTGAAAACACGAGAGCCAGCCTGAAACCCGAAACCTGAAACCCATGCTCGGAGAAGGTTTCATCACGCCCGATAATGTCCAAAAAAAGAGCCATTTTCATTGTGAATTGCAAGACCTGTAACATGTGTCGTGAAGGGATATTCTAATGTTCGAAAATTCGGTTCTGGAAATTGTCGCCTACGGAGCATGGAATGGGGGAATCCTGGTCGACAATTCAATATATGAGCAAAAAAAATTGCATTTTAAAGGCGGCGTTCCTGTTAACAATAAAACCATTGAAGAAAGAATGGGGGTGCGGACCAGAAAGGCGGCCGGGACCGATGAACGTATCGGTGTTACGGCGCTGCAGGATCTTATTGATACTTCCGGTATTGATCCTGCCCGAATCAAACTCGTCATCGGTGCCACCAATGTAGGGGATGATAAATATGATCCCGGCCCATTGATCAGGTATCCCTATGATACTATCCGTCAGCAATGCCCCGATGCTCGCGTGTTCGATTTGTATGCGGGCTGTCCCGGTTTCAATGTTGCGGTCGAGCTTGCTTTTATGCTTTCTCTCACGGGATTCCTTGAGCCGGAAGACCTGTCGATTATCATCGGGGCGGAAAACCTTCACCGCGCCAAAGCCTTCAAACCCGATGATACGGCCAACATTATTTTCGGAGATGACGCCCTGGCGACAGCACTTAAAACCGATAGCAACGCCACTGCTGCCGAACAGACCGGGCAGTACTCAATCCGCCAGAGAAGCGAATTTACCCTGAAAAAGGATCCCGTGACTGAAACCGCCCGACAACTTCTCAAATTGGGCGGAGACGATGGTATTGACGGTATCATCATCGACAATCATCTCGGCAGTCTCGTTTACCGGGTTCCGGCTACGGCAGCACGTGTCCAGCATGCACTTGCCGAGCTGATGTATCCTGAGCAAACAACCGCAGGAACGTTTAAGCGCTTCAAGGAGGCCCTGGAGTTTTATGATCAGCATATAAATTCTTTTGCATATGACATTATGACGCTGGATGGAAAAACAGAGCGGGTGGAAGAAATCGCCAAGGCCTACGTGACATCCGGTAAGTATAAAAAGGTTGTCTCCGTTTTTCTGTCACCTGATAAAAGCATCGTCACATTGCATCAAGGAGAGAACTATCGCTTTCAGCCACCTCCTATGGGGATTATAGACTCCCTGACCCGAACCCATGGCTGCTTTGCCGATTACATCCAGGCTGTCGCTGACGACGATGAAATTTTTGGAGATATGGATGGCAAAGGTGTGTTTTTATTCGCCACCCGGGGAGCAAAAACCCTATTAAACGAGCTCTTGTTTTCAAACGGTATCAATTTGGACGATATCGATCTTCTTATAGAGCACCAGGCCAACTTTGCCATGATACCATTAACCCTGGCGCAGGTCCTCGATCGTGATCCGACGGAGAAAAAAAAGGTCGTGGCCAATTTAATCGCCAATAAACTGATCACCAACGTTCATGAACGCGGGAACTGCTCGGTGGTTTGTATGCAACGACTGCCATATGATCTTAAGCGCGGGGCGTTGCAGGCGGACACATTGCAGGGCTTTAGGATTAACAGAAACCTTGACCGGCTGAAACAGGCAAAGCTCATTTTAAATGACTCCGTCGGATCCGGCATGACGCGCAGCGCATTTTTGCAAAGAATCTAATGCAATCCTCTCAAAACCCTAACGCTGCATTGGGGTAATCTCGCCGTAAGAATGGATCAAGCATGTCGACGAAACCTAAAATAGCCCTTACTGTGCGTATTCTGCTTGTGCTGGCCGTGATTGTGATCGGTATTTTGGCCGGATTATATTTCTTCCTTCCAGACTATCTGGAGGCCAGGGTCATCCCCCAACTGTTGGCAAAGACCGGGATTACGGACTTCGCTTTCAAGGTTCGTCATATCGGCATCTATGGCGCCGATCTGGGTGCCTTGCGAATCGGATCGGAGCAAAAGCCGGCATTGGTAATCCAATCCGTTCAGGTCTTGATAGAATAACTTTAGGCGGAATTGAACTTTACGGTGTAATAGCAAACGGACAATTTAAGCTGCGCGGCGTCGATATTGAAAAGTTTTTAATGGGTGCGCAGCCGCAGGATGAATCAACGCCGCTATCAAATAATACCTCGCCTTTGGTTTCTATGGAAAGGCTGGCAATACGCAATTCACGGATAAACATTGAATATAATGACCAATATTACAGCCTTCCCTTTAAATTCGACATCGAACCGCGGGATCCCGAATTTAATCTTTTAGAGGGGATAGCCGTTCTGTATCCCCGGGGAGCAAAAATCACTGCTACGGTCAACCTGAATCGATCTCAACGCAAGGCTGCCTTGAATATCGAATCCGAAAATCTGGACATAGGCCGTTTTGCCGACATAACCAGCCGGGTTGCAGATATTATGATGTCAGGTGAAATGACCATGCAGACAAAGGCGAATTTACACTGGACGCCTTTGCGGCTCTCTTCTGTCAACGCGTCCTTAATGCTGCGGCGCGGTAAATTAAAGGCCGGTGCCCTAGAATTTCAAAGCCAGGAGACGCCTTTCCGGGTCGATCTGGCACAAAAAAATGACAGTGAATGGCAGATTACCGGCAGTCGGATATCGATGGTTGCACCTACCCCCCTGATGCTGACCGGATTTGACGGCACGATAGTAAGGGAGACCGGAACAATTGCGAGCACTGGCAAATTCACTGCGGCTTTGCATCCATCAACTCTGACCGGGCTTAATTCGCTACCGTTAAAAATTCAGGACCCCCTCCTGCTGCAAGGTCAATTTTGGGCGCAATATCATCAATCTGGCAATTGGCAGTGCGAGATCTCCGATAACCAATCTGAAGCTAGATCCGCCCAAAAAGTCCGTTTCTCTGTTGAGCCGTATAAGATAACATCATCCATTCCCCAATTTAAGCTATCAGCCAAGGCAGTGGGCCAACTTATCGATGCGGCTTATATGCTGAGGGTTCCGGGAGTTCGGATCGCCTCTGCCTCGGAATCCATCCAACTGCCCAAGTTAACATTAAAGGGCACGGCCCAAATAACTAATGGGGCGGACGGTGCTTCCAGAGCTACGTTTGATCTCCGCGCGCCGAATAGCGGCCTAAAATTGGAAGGAGCTGAAATAAAAATTTCCGATATTTCATTATCCGGTAAACTAAATAGGCGTGTAGACCGTCTAATAGCTTTAGACGGCGTGATGCAAATTTCCGGCGCCCGCGGTCTTTTTTCTGATATAAATGGTAGTTTCAGTGGAGCCCGGGGGAAGATACCATTTAAATGGCCGGCGGCAGGAAAAGGCGCAAAAGGCAGCATCTCGATTGCTAACCTGAAATTCAACGGCATGAAGCTAGGCGGCTTGATAAGTTACATTCGACAAACCCCGACCGGTTTTGCATTTGAAGGGCGACATCAGAGCACCCTGCTGCCCCGCATAACAATGGCTTTTACCGGCGAATCCAGATTATTTCATTCCGCTCCGGCCCAGACGAGTATCCATATTGATATCTCACGTCCGGGCGACGCACCGGATATTGAGCTGGGAAAATTTTTCCCGGATGCAGCTGGCGTGCGCCTAAACGGCAAATTGCAACTGAAGGGTGACCTGACCCTAAATACCGGTGGGTTCAACGGCATGGTAAGGGCGGATTTTGCCAACGGCAATTTATTGCTGGACAAAAACAAAATAGCACTGGAAGGCATTCGCATGTCTCTTGATTTTCCGGAATTACCTAAAATTCGCAGTGCTCCCGGTCAACAGGTCCATTTTAATAAAATCTCTCTAGGTGATATTGTCGCTGAAAACGGAAAAATTGATTTTCAGATCGAATCTGCCCGGTCATTTCTGATCGAAAAAATTCATTTCAAATGGTGTAACGGGAAAGTGGAGACGCAATCGATGCGACTATCTCCTGGTGTTGAAGATTATCGCCTGACATTTTACTGCGATCGTCTCAACCTTGCAAAAGTATTGGAGCAATTCGGAGCAGCGCAAGCTGAGGGTCGCGGGACTGTAAGCGGCCGCATACCACTGCAATACACCAAGGCTAAATTCAGGTTTGACGATGGATTTCTATTCTCTACGCCGGGGGAAGGTGGAAAAATTAACCTCAGTGGAACTGACATCCTGACAGCCGGCATTCCACCGGATACACCCCAGTTCGTTCAAATGGAGCTTGCGGCGGCAGCATTAAAGGATTATGATTATTCATGGGCCAAGCTCAATATAACCTCAGAAGGAGAAGAACTATTGTTGCAAATGCAAATGGACGGCAAACCCGCAAAAACGCTACCTTTTGTTTACAGGAAGGATATCGGCGGATTCATTAAGCTCGAAGCAGGTAGCAAAGGATCAAAGTTTCAGGGTATCCGGCTCGACGTCAATTTTCGGCTTCCTCTCAACAAATTGCTGCAGTACAAAGATCTCATAGATATGATCGAATAATATAAGGAGCATTTTCATGGTAAAAAATTTGTTTATATTGCTCGGAGTCGTGCTTTTTGCGCTTTTTCAAGGCTGCACACAACACAAGGTAGAGGTGGCGCCAGTGGAAGTCAAACCGATTCATATCACCATTGATGTAAACGTCAAAGTAGACAGGGCGCTGGATGATTTCTTTGAAGACATTGATGCTGAAGAAGAAAAAGTTGGTGATAAAGCTCCTCTTAAAGAATGAAAAACCAATCAAACGTTATTTTAATTATCAAGGAGTCTAAGAATGAAAAGAAAAATGTTAATGGGGATCATTTCACTAGCATTGTTTTGTGCCTTTATTTTTAGTGCCATGGCATTTGGCCAAGATATTAAAGCACGCATAAAGGCGCGTCGACCCATTATTCTAGCACTCAAAGCAGAGGGCATCATTGGGGAAAACTCTGCGGGGTATCTGGAGTTTCGTGGCAGTAAGAAAAAAAATGAAGATGTGGTGAAGGCCGAAAACAGCGATCGTAGAATAGTTTACAAGAAAATTGGGGAACAAACGGGAGCAACTGCCGAAGTTGTCGGCCAAAGAAGGGCGCAAAAAATCGCCGAATTAGCAAAACCGGGCGAATGGCTCCAGAATGCAAGCGGCAAGTGGTATAAAAAGTAAATA
>CALZJV010000228.1 GCA_945787595.1 uncultured Desulfobacterales bacterium
CAATCGGTTCCCCATACGAGAGATACCCCACAAAAAGTAAAGACATTGCTGCAATGGTATCGTCATTTACTGACGACACAGTGCTGACCATCGCCGTCGCAGATTTGATCCTAAATGATACTGATTGCGCTGACACGATAAAAAGATATGCGCAGAAATATCACAGCCTTCCATACGGCGGGACATTCCGGCGGTGGTTCAACTCCCGGCAAAGCGAACCGTATTACAGTTTTGGCAATGGCTCGGCCATGCGGGTTTCCCCCGTGGGGTTTGCCTACAATAGCGTAACGGATGTCCTGTTCCATGCCAAACGCACTGCTGAGGTCACCCACAACCACCCGGAAGGGATAAAGGGGGCCCAATCAACGGCCCTGGCCATTCTCATGGCCCGCCAGGGTGCTGAAAAGGAAGAAATCCGCAAAGAAATCGCTCGGCGGTTTGAATATGATCTGGACCGGACTGTTGATGAAATCCGCCCCGGATACAGGTTTGATGTTTCCTGCCAGGGATCTGTGCCTGAATCCATTATTGCCTTTCTTGACTCTGATTCGTTTATGGATGCGATAAAAAACGCGATCTCGCTCGGCGGCGACGCCGACACCATGGCTTGTATTGCCGGGGGTATTGCCCAGGCCTGGTACAAAAAGATTCCTGAAAAAGTTGTAACCGCAGTCCGAGAGAAACTCGCGCCGGATTTGAGGGAAATACTGGATCGGTTTAACGAAACTTACGGATGTGAATTTTAAGGAATTCGTGGAAAATTGAAAATAGGAAACTGGGATCGGACCAAGGTAGAACACCGGCAACTAAGGCATGAGCTTAAAAACAAGGCCGCTTTTCGGCCTTAGAATGCCCTTTTATTGTCGAAAAGATGCATTTAAGAAAAGGGCAAGTCGGTGCCACTCCATTCGAGTGAAAATTAGGTTGTAACAGTAATAAACCGGCCTTTACTTTGATTAAAACGAACTTTTTTTGGCTAAGCCTGCCGGCGCGTTTTGATCAGCGCTTGCGTTTCCAGGTGGCCGGCTATCCGCTTGAGGTTGCCAACCGCCGATCCCAGCACTTGGCCCATGCGATCCCAATCCTCATCCTCAGTGGGGCTGAAATCTGACGGGGTCAGGGTTTTAACCAGCTTGGACACTGAGTCGATTCGTTCCAGATTTTTATATAGCGCCGCCATCACAGGGTCCAAGTGAATGGGGTGTTGTGTCTGGGAATTAAGTGTTTCAGAAACTCTTTTTAACATGAGTCTGCCTCCTCATTCGAAATGTTTGATCGATGTGTTCATTCAGGTATTGACATGTTGAGTCTTAAAATTGATAGCTGTATACAAAAAAATAACAATGCCAGCAACGAGTGTATGAATAAAGACAACTTACCACGGTGATGAATCCGAGGACCAAAGCTGTATTTTATTGTTAACTTTCGATCCACCAATGGTGCCAGTCAGGTTTGGTTCAGAAAATATAATATGTTATTACATATAGTTATATAATTAGATTCTCCCGGGCAAATTGTCTTGCATTACCCATTGCCTTTCGATTAATTCGGGTGTCACTTGCCCACCTTATAAAAAGAGCACATATCATGCCAACTGGCCAATCATCGCGTGGCATATTTAATACTGGCCAAAGTGCATTTAACCGTGGTGGCTAATTTAATTAACAATACAAACTTGGTTTCGGTTTTGAGGATGTTCAGGATTTCCGGTTTCCGGGCATTCAAGCCAATTCATCCTGCTCTTGCTTATTCAATCCTGCTCTTGCTTATTCATCATTTTTCGGCTAATATTTTTTATGTTTTCCAACGACCTTTTTCTCATTAAGAGGAGTTTACCGTTTCCCTGATTAAATTTTTAACGAATCAACTATTTGGCGTCACGAAATGAATGGTTTAATAATATTTCAACCAGATTAACAATCCCGCCCCTTACATGGAGAGCGGGATTTTATTTGATTTAAGCACCTGCCAATGTCGATGGATTGCACAAGGTTTCATCCCGAAGACCGGATCTTCGGCCTGCGCCGCAGATCATTGATCAGCATCTAAAATTAACCATTCGAAAAAGGAAGATAATCCATGCAGGACATACCGGATCTATTGGAGGGGTTGCGACGATCGGCGAATATCTTGTCATCCTTTGTGGACACCATTCCGGACGACAAAATGAACCTGCGCCGGGGCGACGGCTTCTGGACAATTGCCGAGCATGTCAGCCACCTGGCCACCGTACAGCCGATGTTGTTGGAGCGCATTCAACGGTTTATGGACGAGGATCAGCCCCGTTTCGTCCCTTTCGTACCCGCTGAGGATGAGTCCGAATCGCTGCCGCCGCAACTCGAAGCAGGCCCCGCCCTGGAACAATTTTCTCATTCTCGCAATCAGCAGCTTGCACTGCTTGAACAGGCGGATGCTGACGCCTGGCAAAAGCAAGGGTCTCATCCGGAGTACGCGCAATATTCCCTGTATATTCTTGCCAGACACATTTTGATGCATGATCACTGGCACATGTACCGCATGGAGGAACTTTGGCTGACCGGGGACGCGTACCTGACGAAATTGGAATAGAGACTCACAGGACGTCAAACAATTTGCAAAAGAACATAATCTGAAACCGTTTCAGGGGCGCACTATAGACATAAAGTCGATTAATAATGCTGGGTATTATCGAGTGGAGAAGGTGTCGTTCCTTGAATAGTCGCCGAAGCCGATCTGGTCAATCACTGATCAAGATTTGATACCAGTTTCTTTACATGCTGACGCTGGCTGATTGCTGGTTTTTAACCGCGGGATCAGAATTTTTAGCCAACGCAAACAAATATCGAAGGGCATCGAATACTAGCCTACCAGAAATGGAACACTTGACAAAGAGAAAGCATAATTCACTATTCAAGCTCCGTTTTCATTTACGAATTCTTGCCATCAGGAACAGCTACAATGCAAACTTCAAATTTATTAGCCGAACTTCTTGTAATTGGTGTTTGCGGATCCTTTTGGATAATTCCTTTGCTCAAATTGTTTATCGATAAAACTAAATTAGAATATCTATTTTCTTTCAATTTTCAATCAGTCTTGATAATTACAGCATCTATATATTTTCTAGAGTGCGAAATTGGGACGTTCTCAATTTTTAAAGTTTTGTGAATATTCTTCAATAAGTTGCTAACTCTACCATCTAATCGATCTTTCAGTTTTTTTACTTTACGTTTTGGGCAAGAATCCGTCAAGATGTGCAAGGCCGTCGAAACGATTGGCGGAGATGGTCATCGGGCAGGCTGTCGAGGGGTTTTCTGGCTCGTAGCAGGGTTAGGGAGTAGCGTCGTGCCGAAGGTTCGGAGGCTGAGTGCCGGCGCCGGACTAGTGCTCCAACTCCTTACGGATGGCCTGGGCAAAAGTTTCCAGTAAAAAGGGTTTCTTAACATAAGCGCCGGCTCCCAAATGCTGGGCCTCACGCACCCGGTCAGTCTCTGCAAAACCGCTTGCGATGATGGCCTTTTGGCCGGGATAAAGCGCACTGATGGCACGATAGGTGTCTAACCCGTCCATTCCGTCACCCATGATCATATCCAACACTACCAGATCCACGGAATGGGTCTGCAGATAGGCCACTGCGGCTTCGCCACTGCCGACCACATGCACCTGATAACCAAGCATTTCCAGCATCTGCTTGGCGATTTCACGCTGCAAGGCCACGTCATCCACCACCAGGATCGATTCTCCTCTGGCGAGCAGCAGTTCCCGTGCGGTATGGGCAGGATCTTGGAGCATGGCATCGCGAGTGGCGGGTAGGTAGACATCGAAGACGGTTTCCAGGCCGGGTGTGCTATGGACGTCGATAGCGCCGTGGTGGTCCTGGACCGTACCCCACACCACCGCCAGCCCCAGGCCGGTGCCGCTTTTCCCCAGTTTCTTCTTGGTGTAAAAGGGTTCAAAGATCCGCTCCAAATTCTCCGCGGCGATGCCGCAGCCGGTGTCCGCCACGCTGAGGCGCACATATTCACCCTCGCCGATGTCCGTGGTTCCGATCTTCATTCCGTCGATATAGAGATTTTCGGTGGTAACGGTGATTTCGCCAGGACCGTTGAACGAATCCAAGGCGTTGATCATCAAGTTCATGACGATCTTGGTGAGATCGCCGGGTGAGCCGCGCAGACTCATTAGGTAAGGCTCCAGCTCAAGGCTAACTTGGACATCGTGATGCTGCAGGGCTCTCTTGCGGTGGGTCGGGCTCTCCACGTATTCGGAGATGATGGTGTTGAGATTGAGGACCTGCTTTTCGGCCACTCCCCGTCGTGCCATGGTCAACAGGTCCTGGACGATACTGGCCGCCTTTTCGCCGGAGGCCAGGATGGTTTGCAGGGGTTCCTTCAAGGGACTGCCCACCGGCAGCCGGGCGATCAACAGCTCCGGGTAGCTGATCAGCCCGGAAAGTATGTTGTTTAGATCATGGGCCACGCCTCCCGCCAGGTTGCCGATGGCTTCCATTTTCTGGGCGTGCAGAAGTTGCTGGCTCAGTCGTTGGCGCTCCCTTTCGGCCTCTTTATATTCGGTTACATCGCGGCCCACTCCCACCAGCCCGGTTAAACCGCCTTCTTCATCGAGTAGGGGCGCCTTGAAGGAGTCCCAATAGATCAACCGGCCGTCTGGGGCCTGCTGGATATCTTCAAAACGTATGGCCTTTTTATGTCGCCATACCTGATCGTCGCTGGCGCTGCAGTTCTCTGCAAGATCCGGCGGAAGCAGCTCCTCGTCGCTCTTGCCTAAAATGGCTTCCTTGCCCAGACCGACCATATTTTCGTAGGCTTTGTTGACTACCAGGTTACGGCCTTGGGTGTCTTTGAAATAGATGACATCCGGCAGTGCTTCGATGAGGGTATCCAGGCGGTCGTGGAGCTCTTTGGCGGCCGCCTCGGATTTGCTGCGCCGGCGCACCTCGTTTTCCAGGTTTGTGACCAGCGACTGCAGCTCGCTGTTATGCTGTTCAACGGCCTGTTGTAGTTGCCGCCGGCGACGGTAACCCCACAGCGATATCAGCGATAGACAGCCGCCAAACAGGGTCGTCAGAGTCATGACAGCCCAAATGAAGCGCTCGCGGCGTGCAGCGCCGGTGGCGTTCAGGATCTCCTGAAGCGGTGTGGAGAGCCCGATAGTCCAGACATGGATACCGAACTGCACCGGTGTCCACGCGGCGATCTCCTCGCCCTTGTCGGGTAGCCAGATGTACCAGCCGACGCCTTCGCGTGCTTGAGAGACCGCTGCGGTCATCTCCTCAAAGTGCGAGGCGCCCTTCTCCTTTTGCAGCGCAAAGATTTCCGCCATGCTCTTGCCGCGATAAATTTCAGGAAAATCCGAGCTGAGATCGAAGACCACATGATCCGGTGCATAGATCCAGGCATCGCCGTGCTGCAGCAGGTGAATCGGTGCAATAAAGCGTCTGAAAATCTGCTGTTCGATGGCATCGATCGTCAGCCCCTGGGCCAGGCGATCCTTGACAAAAGGATAAACGCTGCGCGCCACCGAGCGCACCACCTCCAACTGCGTCTCCTGAAAGGAGGTAATGACCGCCTCGACCAGGGTTTTCTGATAGCGATGAGCACCAAACCAACTAAGGATGATGAGCACGATGATCGATAGGGACAAGTTGATCTCCATGTTTTGCATGAATATGGGCCAAGGCTTGGCGCGATTCGCCATGGATAGATGGTTGGGTGCCCATTCGTGTGCCATTATACTTCCCCTAAAGCTTTATTTCGGATGTATTGTCTGGACCTGTAGCGCCGTCGCCTGAACAGCTAAAACCCGAAACGGCAGCAGCGTGTTTCTAATCAGCTCGCATCTGGATAGTTGACTTCCCGTAAAGACCGCCCCAAAGTGCAAGAGACGGAGAGCAGACGATACCAAGATAGAGGCATTTCGTAGGGGTAGAGGGAGAGTATCGATCCATCAGGCGACTGGATTCGGTATCGACTGCCAGTGATAGCATATATTTTACGATAAATGCCATGTCCTGGCAAGTGGTTAGTTGACCGGTGGCTCTCTATCAAACGATGCCATGTGTCCAGGATTGCTTTTTTTTATGGTGACATGGCAGCCGCCCCGCGATAGAATAGTTACGCGCTAATCTCCACGGAAACTCGTTGTTGAAATGTTGGCATATTTGATGGTTTTTGTAGAGTAAGTACATGGCACGAAAAGCACGCATAGATGCACCGGGAGTTCTTCATCCCCTCCTCATCCGGGATTGAACGAATAGCGATATTCAAAGATTCTCAAGACTATCTAAAAGGATTTTCCGTCTTTCAAATCATTCAACCTTTTAAACCAGCTCAAGGGCGGTGTCAAGGGTCTTGCCCTTGAACCTGATCTTCAGCGCTGCTGCCAGCGTCTCGCGACTGATTATTTTGCCAAACCCGGCCAATACGCCCAAAGACGCCAGGGCCCAGTCCGGTTTTTTAATTCCGCGAGATTTAAGGTCCATCGGATGGATGCGGGCATTGCACACCGGCACCTCAACCCCGTCCGCCTGCAGGACCAATGCATCGCTGTCAAGGTGTTTAAACATGTCTTTGCGGCGATCGACCCCTTCCTGGGCCAGCGCCAGAATGACAGCCGGCCGTTGAATAAGCGAAAATATCCCAATACAATTTTTTTGCCACAAAATGCACAAAAATAATTCATAAGGGCCTAAGTGGACCCGGCCTTGGATCCCCTCTGGTTCTTTTGGACGGGGCCGATCTGAGTTCAACAGCCTGGTTTGCGAACATTGCCGAATTACCCTGTAGAGGCCTATTTCTGGTTGAATCTGACGATTTGACAGCATCGCCGGCTTCTGCTATTTGAATTTTACGTGTCTATAGCCGAAATTGGAGATTGGCATGAAATTGGAATCTATTCCCACCCGCGGCCGAACCCTCGACCATGCCGCTTTTATCTATGATTTTTGCGAGCCTCTATTGATGCTCGGTAAACAGGCAGAGTATGACCGGCAAATCATATCCCTGCTTGAACTTGAAAAAAGCAACCGGATCCTGGACCTGGGCTGTGGCACCGGGGTGCTGACGCGTAGAATTGCCGACCAGTTGGACACCCCATCCGGTGGTGTCTCAGTGGGAATTGACGCGGCGGCCAAGATGATCCGGGTGGCCCGCAAAAAACGGGCGAACCCGACCTGCCGCTTTGAAGTGGCGGCCGCCGAGAATTTGCCCTTTGAAAACGCTTCATTTGATGCCGTGGTCTCAAGCCTTTTCTTCCACCATGTCCCGCTTGATCTCAAAGAGAAAGCCTTTGCCGAAGCCTGGCGTGTGCTCCGGGCGCCAGGCAAGCTTATTGTGGCCGATATGCACACGCCCAGCACCCGGATGGGCGCTTTAGTATCCCACGTCTCCCGTTGGTTTTTCTTACAGCCCCAAATCGGGGAAAACATCCGGGGCGTTTTGCCGGCTTTGATGGAGAAAGCGGGTTTTGAACCGCCAAAGCACGAGGGCACGTACTTCGGTTACATTGCTATATTTTCAACTCGAAAACCTTAGACTCATGAACATCATCACCCAGATTCAAACCCTTCAGCGGCTCGCAAAAAGATCTCGTCCACCGGAACCGTGGGCGATGCTGGAGGATGAGTTGGCGGAGGCCCTGGCCCTCTATTGGTCCACCGCTACCAAAATTTTGCAAGGAAGTGGGGTCCGTCTGCTGGATCCTGCGGATGGTTTTTTTTTGCTGGAGAATAATTTCTTTTCCGCACTTTTTCTTTATTCCTACCACCGGGGTGGCATTGCCCGCTCGCGCCGGATCCTTTATGCGGCCATCAACCAGTGTTTGCGAGGTATGGTAACCGGATGCGACAATATTTTAGATGACGAATATAAAAAAACCCTGGAGACCGATCTACCGGAAGAAGGGATCCGTTTTCGCTCGATCGTCGACATTATGGTTTCCGACCGGGTACTTTTTGAGATCCTTTTTGAAGGCTTGCAAGATGCAAAGTTAAACGGACAGCAGATTCTGGCGGCCAGTGCCGCTTCGCTGCGCACGCTGGTGCAAAGTGGCGCCCAGGAGGCCTCCGAAGAAGGCGGCATTCAGCGCGTACTCGAACCGCAGCAAATTCTGCAGTCGGTTCATCATTATAAAACCGGCTTGCTGTTTCAGTGCCCCTGGGCCATCCCTTTGATCATAGAAAATTTTCGGCCCGCAACCGTTGATTTTTTACGGGAAGCGCTTTACAACATCGGCATGGGGTGTCAAATCATGGATGACATGGTTGATCTGGCATCGGATTTTCACAAAAAACGACACAACCACGTGCTGGCCCTGATTTATCACGATTCGGATCCCGGTGAATGGGCCCGATTGGAGTCGCGCCTGGCAAAACCAAAACCCCGTCGCCAAGACCAAACAGATCTGTTGCGGCAGTTTCCCCGGGCCCAAACCGCTGCGCAGAAAACCGCTCGTCGCTTTTTGAACAAGGGGCTGCGGGGTCTGTTGGAAGAGCGCCATCACTTTATGGTGGACTCTGCGATGTTATTTCTGGCCGAACGAATCGGCGCTGACCGGATGATGGCTGACAAGCAGTGATGTCATTTAAACATCGGATATTTTGGATTCGAACTGGTTTTTGCTTCCTTTGGCGGTCGGGGCGGTCCACGGCCGCCCTTTCGTTGATGGTCATGGTGGCCGTCACCGCCCTAATTTTTTTATCGTCCTTGGCGGTCGGTGTCACGGATGCGATGATTCGCAACTCGGTCGGTCTTTATGCAGGACACATTTCCGGCTTTAACCTCCCAGTTGCACTAAAACCTGAGCGCCTGCACGTGTCAGGGGTCGCTGGCGTTCTTAAGCGGGTTGCAATTCCCGGAATACTTAAAAACGCAGATCGCATGGCAACCATTGACATGATCGGAGTTGACCCGGCGGCGGAATTTAAAACCACCGCAATCGGTAAGAAAACGGTTTCCGGCCGCTATCTTACTAATGATACGGCTTCCGTATTTTTAAGCCAAGCGCTGGCCGTCAAACTAGACGTTCACCCTGGCAGCACGCTGCGCTTTGATGGTGTGGGAATCGATCAAAGCACGATCGAGCTAAAGGTTGCCGGGGTTTACAAAACCGGAATCGACCATCTGGATCGCGGAATTGCCTTCTGCCCCCGGCAGGTGCTCCCACAAAAAATGCGGCCCTGGTCGGCGGCCATTTTTCTCGAAGACGGTGTCGCGCCGCAAGTAATCATCACGCGTTATCACCGTATGCTGAAAACGACCGCGGCGTTTAAGTCCTGGCAGGAAATGATGCCCGACTTGCAGCAGTTGATTGAGTTGAATTACGTATCCATGGGAATCGTCATGGTCCTGGTGTTCGGGGTGGTTTCGCTGGGCATCGCCTGTGCCTTTGTCATTTTCATTCTAAAAAACCTGAGAGAGTATGGCATCATGAAGGCCATGGGCGTCACCATCCCTGAAATGACGTTTCTCATCCTGATCGAAGTGATATTATTGAATTTAGCGGCTTGCGGTATTGGAGTAGGCGGCGGCATTTTAGCGGCAGTACTTTTTAGCCGGACCGGGATCGATCTGACCGCGTTTACATCGTATAATCGTTATTTCGCCGTATCCGGGGTCGTTTTCCCCCGGTTGAATTTTTATTCCTTGTTTTATCCGCCGGCACTGGCCCTGTTGGGCAGTCTGGCGGCCGCCATCTGGCCAGCGGCCATCGTGGCCCGCAAAAAAGCCGCGGATATCTTAGGAATCGTTTGAGGCGATGATTCGACTTGCAAAAGTTAGTAAAGTCTATCGTTCGGGCCGGGGCTTAGTCGAGGCCCTGCGCGACGTTTCCATTCACATTCGACAGGGAGCGGCCGTGGCCGTCGTCGGCAAATCGGGCTCCGGTAAAACCACCTTGCTCAATTGTATCGGAGGTCTAGAACGACCCGCCCAAGGAACCGTGACCTGTTTCGGCTGCGATATCCACGCCCTTTCCTCAAGGGCCTTGAGCTCATTTCAACGCCAAAATGTGGGCTTCGTATTCCAGCACGGCAACCTTTTATCCTACCTGACAGTATCCGAAAACATTGCCTTTCCTTTGGTGTTGAACGGTATCGATGGAAAGCAGAAAATCCAACGGGTAGCGACCCTACTTGAAAAAATCGGTCTGGCCGAGGCCGGTGCCGCCTTGCCCCGGGAGCTTTCCGGGGGCGAAATTCAGCGGGTCGCCGCCGCCCGCGCCATGGCCCATTCCCCTAAAATATTACTGGCCGATGAACCCACCGCGAGTCTGGATACCGCCACCGGTAAAAATTTAGTACAACTGATCTTCGATATGGGCCAAGAGCAGGGATGCACCCTGGTCATTGCCACCCATGACCCGGAAATTTTTCAACTCACCGATAAAACCGTCCACCTCAAGGACGGACGGGTTGTCAAATTCGAGGGTCTTTAATCCTTCCGTCTATCTTTAAGATGTCGTATTTTAAGTAACGCACCAGCTTTTAACCTGTTTAGCTAGCCCAAGGGCCGTGTCCAGGATCTTGCCTTTGAACCTGATCTTGAGCGCCGCTGCCAGCATCTCGGGGCTTATAATTTTGTTAAATTCGGCCAATATGCCCAAAGAGGCCAGGGCCCAGTCCGGTTTTTTAATTTTACGGGATTTGAAATCCATCGGATGGATGCGGGCGCTGCAGGCCGGCAGCTCAACCCCGTCGGCTTGCAGGACTAGGGCATCGCTGTCAAGGTTTTGAAACATGTCTTTGCGGCGATCAACCCCTTCCTGGGCCAGCGCCAGAATGACACCCGGTCGTTGAATACCGGTGTAGTCAATTTCTTGGGGTGACAGAATCAGCTCGCTGATGGAGGGACCCCGCAGCACGGTAATGTTGTACTCATTTTTCTGGGTGGTGTTCAGACCGGCGGTGAGCCCCGCCAGACATAAAATTTCGCCGGCGGTAATAATGCGCTGCCCGGCGCTGCCAAGTAGGACCGCTTCCCGGCGCCC
>CALZJV010000229.1 GCA_945787595.1 uncultured Desulfobacterales bacterium
GAACCCGATGAGAAGATCGGCCTTTTCGCGACGGATCATTTCGACACAATCCGCCACAATCTCATAAGGTGGATCGGCCTCAACATCACCAAAAACGGCGTATTTGATATCGGCTTTTTCTAAAATATCCTGTGCTTTTTTAACCAACCCGGCTTCAATCAGGCCCTGATCGGTTACCATCAGCACCTTATTCGCTTTTAGGACCTTGACTTCATCGGTTAATTGATTTAGCGCCCCAGGGCCCATCACAATCCTGGGAATCGTTCTGAATAATGTTATGCGACTCATTTTTCCTCCTAAAGTATTTGTTGATAAGTTTACTAAGTTGATTGGTTGAATCAGTCAACTCAATGAACTCAATCAACTCAACTCACCCAATAAATTGCAACCCGGTTAGATATGATATCCATTTAATCGGCCTAATTAATTCAGCAGGCTGGCATGACGCCGATAAGCGCCTATTTCCCCACCAAAATCATGAGTTCTTCATTTTCGAGTATTTCAGAGGGGTGCCCCTCAAATAACATCTCACCGCGATCGATGATGTATGTTCTTTCCGCAACGTGAGACGCATTGTGAACATTAGATTCCGCCAAGAGGATCGAGACACCCAGATCCTTGCGGATGTTTTCCATAGCTTCACTGAAGGCATTTACCACCAGCGGAGATAGTCCTTCAAAAGATTCATCCAACAAAACTAAAGATGGGCTGAGCGCCAAGGCCCTCGAAATTGAGACCATTTTCTTTTCACCACCGCTTAGTGTGTCAGCTTTTCTTTTTATCAATTTTCTTACGGCAGGAAATATATGAAATGCCTTTTCAAGGTCGAATGAGCCTGCCCTCTCTGTATTATTTGTGATCCACAGACCAATTCGAATATTTTCTTCGACGGTGAGTCCCGGGAACAGCTTCGAGTCCTCAGGTGCATACGCAATGCCTGCCATGACACGCTCATGGGAGGATACGTGTGTAATATCCCTGTCCTGGAAAACAATACTGCCGGATTGGCTGGGATACAATCCTATAACATTTTTTAGTATGGAACTTTTACCGGCACCGTTGCGTCCTACAAGGCACACGATTTCACCGTCAGCCACGTTGAGCGAGCAGGATCTTAAAATGTTGGTAGACCCCATCCGGCATGCCAGATTTTTCACCTCTAGTGCCATTTTAATTTTTCACTCCGAATAAAATTTCTTTGACATTATTCTGTTCCATGATTTCCTCCGATTTTCCCTGGGCGATGATATTTCCCTCACTCAGCACCAGGACACGATCCGAGTAATCCGAAACAATGTCCATGTCATGTTCTATGATCATGCAAGCCATCTTCTGTTTTCTAATCGCCGATATAATTGTATCCATGACCTTGAATTTATCACCCGTGGCGACCCCGCTGGTGGGTTCATCGAGCAAGAGAAATTTAGACTTCAGCGCAAAGGCCATGGCGGTGTCCAGAACTTTTTTATCCCCCTCGGACAGGTTCGGCGGCATCTCATGTTTTTGGGCTTCGATGCCGAATACGTGCAGAATCCCTTCAGCTTCCTGCGAAATATCCCTGTAATGATTCGCAGGCAGGATTCCTCTGTTTATCCTGTCATATACCGAAAACAGACAAATTCTCACATTGTCCAAAACCGAGCTATCTTCAAACAAATTTGTAATCTGGAAGTTTCTCGCAATCCCGCTTTTTATGCGTCGGTAGGGCGAAGTCGATGTTATATCCTGTCCAAGAAACTCTATTTTGCCGGAAGTCGGAATGATATGGCCACTGATTAAATTCACCAACGTTGTTTTCCCGGCACCATTAGGTCCAACCAAAGCGACAATCTCATCATCCTTGACTTCAAAACTAGCGGAGTTAATGACTCTGCTCTTCCCGAAATCCTTGACTAAATCTTCTATTCTTAACATTACCCGACTCCAGTAGAATTTGCCTTTTTTATTCGAGCAAACAGCTTAGCAAAACCTCCGGCAACGCCTTCCGGCAGGAGAAGTACGATCGCAATCAAGGTGGCGCCAATAATGAACATCCAATACTGCGTAATACTGATCGCATACAATTTCAAGTAAGTAAACAAAATCGAGCCGACTATCGGTCCGACGAAAACCATGAAACCTCCCAGAAGTGTCATGTAGACGATTTCTCCGGAAAACACCCATTCTGAAATTTCCGGAGTCACATGCCCATTTACAAAACTCCACATGGCACCGCCCAAGCCCGTAAAAAGACCTGAAATGATAAAGGCATACCAGCGGTATCTCCTCACGCGGATACCAATCATCTCCGCTCTTACCTCGTTGTCTCGAATGGACTGCAGCGCCATGCCGAAAGGCGATTTGACAATTGCGTACATTAATATTGTGGCAGCCGTACAGGTGCACAACAGAAAATAGTAATATCCCCCTGAAAGAAACTCAAAACGCTTAACACCATCATATGATTTGCCAAACATGATCGGCAAATCGATATGAATGCCATCCGATCCGCCAGTGAGATCATATAGCTTTACCAGCAGCGCAAATAACACCATCGAGAGCGCCAGGGCCAAGATGGAGAAAAACACTCTAGTATGCCGAACACAAATAAACCCGAAAATAGCCGAGATTATCAGAGAAGCTACCAGGGCCACCGGAATCAATATTTCAATGCGGTAAAGCTCGGGAAACCAGCGTCCCATCATGCCGACCGCATAGGCACCTGTGGCAAACAAAGCCCCGTGTCCGAAGGAAAGCAGACCGGTATAGCGCAGGAGTAAATTAAAGCCCAGGCCCATGATGGCAAAGGTCAGTCCGGACTCAATCAGCATCAGTTGATAGACCGGCAAGATTTGGGGCAGGAACAACATGCAGATAAAAATGCCGGCATAGATGAAAATTGCAGGTCTTAAAACGAGATCTTTAAGGTTCATTTACTTTGCTCCAAAAAGTCCTTCGGGTTTATAAACGAGAATTATTACCGCAATCAGAAAAAGCAACGGAAGTTCTATTTCGGGGAAAAAGACGATACCGATTGACCGTGTTTCGCCAACAATCAGAGCGCCGATGAGTGCGCCTTTAAGACTTCCCAGCCCCCCCAGAACCACAACGATAAACGCCAGAATTAACGGGTCCATACCGATGCCTAAAAGCGCCGGTGTGGTCGGTACCAGCAAAGCGCCGGCCAATCCGGCCAATGCTGCACCGATGCCAAAGGCCAGGGTATTCAGCCGTCCGATGCGGATGCCCATGGCCTGCGCCATTTCCCTGTCCATAGAAATCGCCCTGAGCATAATACCCAGGCGGGTCCTGGACATAATAACCCAGACCCCTGCACCGGCAAGCAGGCTAATGAGAATGGCAAATAAAAAATAAAAGGGGTACAGATTCTCACCAATGCTGAGGGAGCCCATCACGCTAAAAGGTTTGGAAGCGTAATAGGCTGTCCCTCCCCAGATCATTTTAATCAGATCCTCTATCAGTAGAAGAGCTCCGAAAGTGATTAAAAGCTGATATTCCAAAGCTCTGCGGTACAAGGGCCTGATAATTGATATCTCCAGAACCAGCCCCATCAGACCGGAAATGCCCACTGCGGCCAGAAGCCCGATGAAAAAAATTACGATCGGCGAATTGTCACCAAAGGAGCCGACTATCCAGGCGGCTACAAAGGCACCGATGGCAAATAAGGACCCATGGGCCAGGTTTAAAATCCCCATAACCCCCAAAATAATGCTCAATCCCAGAGAAGTTAGAAATAAAAAGGAGGCAAAATAAAGCCCGTTCAGGAGGTAAATTATCCAATTTTCCATAAAGTGGTCCTTATAATTAAGCTGGGATTTTCGGATCATCCCGGCCCTTAATTACGATTAGGCTTGCCAACCTTTAATCCAATCTTCGGTTCTGATACCAACCGGGGCGTTGACCTGGTGCATGGGGAAAATAGCCATCCGTTCAGGATCCAGAATTGGGAA
This sequence comes from uncultured Desulfobacterales bacterium, assembly GCA_945787595.1. The sequence continues at coordinate 3,951 of CALZJV010000229.1, forward strand.
TGCATGGCCCGCGACCTTTTTTGAGATGCCGACCAACACATCCTCACGTCCATTGTGATCCTCGCCGATGACAAGCGTTCCGGAAGGCGTCTCAATACTTAACCCGGAGGCAGCCTGGCTTATTTCCTCTTTCGACGGCCAACCGCCCGTCAAAGAACCTGCCTTTTCCACCGCGGCCTTATACGTGTAAATCGCCTGATAGGCATGGTAACAAGGATAAGTGGGATATTTATTGTATCGCTTGTGAAAATCCTCAACGAACGATTTGTTCAGCGGCCATTTGTCCGCCGGCGGATAGAGGAAATAGTGTGTTCCGGCACAGCAGATAATCTGCCCTTCCGGATAATCCATCCCAACTTCCTGTGGATAGGGCTCACCACGCGAATATGCCATGCGGGCCTTTTTAAACAACCCCATACCGATGGCCTGCTTGGTAAATGTAACCGCATCGCCTCCCCAGAGAGCTGAATGAATAATTTCCGCACCGGATCCAATAAGGGCGCTGATGTGAGCGGTATAATCAGTGGTATACAGCTTGGGCCACAATTTTTTGGTGACTTTCACCTCCGGCATCAGTTTCTTCATCGCCGTTTCAAAAATCCGCCAGCTATCCCGTCCCCAGGAATAATCAGGGTTGATGCCGGCAACTTTTTTTATGCCGGGAAAATATTGTTTAATATAGCGAACCAGGCCGATGTTATCGATCCCGAGATGGGCAGCGCTGCGAAATCCAAGACCATATTTGGGAACTTTGTAAGGGGACTTGTTTCCTTCCATCAGAACATTGGTGCCGCAGTCATAGGCAATTATCAAACCGCCCAGCTCATCACTTAGAGGCAGTATTGCTTTACAATCTCCGGAGGAGATGTATCCTAAAATCACATCGACTTTATCCTCCAGAATCAGTTTACGGGCCAGCTTCACCTGGGCATCTGCACCACCGGCCTCATCATAGCTTTTCATTTCGATCTTGCGCCCCATGATGCCATCTTCTGCATTTATCTTGTCCACACATAGCTTGTAGGCATTATCCCCTGGTATCCCGAATGGAGCTGCCGCCGCTCCGGACAAGAAGCTGATAGTGGCCACTTTGATGGGTGTTTTCGGTATTGAACGTGTTTGCGCGGCGGTGGCCTTTCTAACTTTCACAGCAGATCCAACGAGTCCTGCCGCTCCCAATCCAATTCCGATTTTGCCTGCAGATTTGATAAAATCTCTTCGACCAACTTTGTTATCAGACATGATGACCCCCTTTCGTTTGTGTGAACGTGTCAAATCGAAAATGCGATATCCTTGACCTGTTAACTCGCTTTTATTATTTCCTTATCACCTCCTATCCGATCGCGTTACCTCACCGATTTAAGTTTTTTAACCTCCTGGTACTGTTTTTACTATTTCAAGCCAATAGCTCTCCAATTAATTTGATGTTTAGAAAAAACTATTGCAACTGTCAAGGCAATTGCTATTTTGGTTCATAAAGAACTCAAGTTTCTTATCCGAAAAAGAACAGACTGGTGAGAATTCAAAAAATGCTTTTTTCTCTTGACCATCCGACAATCTCATCGTATTTAGATTCGCTAGATCTTTATCATCGACTCTCCGTTCAGGTCTCTTGCGCCGGCTCTACTTCATCGAGAACGCACCAGACAGCTGCTATGGCTGTTATATTCAAGCTGAGATATAAATTCTCACCAATTGTATGGGTAAGGTGATGATCATCGAACTCAGCGCTTTGGAAGTGATCCTCAATACGGGTAAAGAAGCCCTGAAGGTATTGGACATTCCTCAGTGGGGTGTGAAAGAAGGGGATCGGGTGGCCATTTGGGGACCATCCGCATCCGGCAAATCCACGTTACTAAATGTGCTCGCCGGGCTGCTTCCGGCCACGACCAGTATTTTTATTTACCTCGCACAACCTAAACCTGTTGTTATGGGCCCCGACCGCAATTTAATCAGTATGTCTTTGTTTAGATGCAACCACCCACCACATTCTACCGCCTCGATCCGGCTTCTTGTGTCGGTACGTTTCGAGTTGAACCTACGCCCGATGAGGGCCACATCTATCGTATGGAAGGTGGAAAGTTTGCATCTATATCCGGAAAGAACCGGCAATGACGGTTAATTGAATTTTTTTATTTCCGCTCGAAGATCCATAGACAGTATAACGTTGGCCCTGAAAGAGAATAGTAAATGAAATGGGGGGCCAAGAAAGGAGGTGACAGCATTTATTACTTTTTTGATGCAATCGGGGTTTTTTTTGTCGGATTTTCTCAACTAAAAAGGAGGACAAAATGAAAGCAAAGATACTCACAGTCATATTGATTCTCGGAATCTCTATTTGTTTTTCAGAAGCCTTTGCCGCGGATTGGTATCCATCGAAGTGGGGCCAGGATGATGAGATCGGTGCCGCCAATCTGCTGACACCCGCCCTGGTTTTAAAGGCGGCCAAGCTGATTACGACCGGTAAGGCTTACCGCATGGGGGTGCCTGTGGATCGGACGACGCCGGCATTTCCACCGCGGTCATTGGCGGTCACTGTTTTGCAACCCAATCAGTATGCGGGGGTGGCCTTCGGCGAAAACAAGATGAGCTATAATGACGACATGTTCACCGGGTGGCTTGGCATCGGCACACAGATTGATTCCCTTGCACATCTCGGTATCGACGGCCGTTTCTATAATGGATTCCATTCGAAAGATTTCGCAAAGGTAACCGGTGTCACCAAATTGGGGATAGAGAAAATTCCGCCAATTGTAACCCGCGGTGTATTAATCAATATGGCGGGCCACAAGGGTGTTGAGATGATGAAGGAAGGCGATGTAATTTCCGTCGATGACATCAAGTCCGCCACCTCAGCCCAAGGCATTACAATAGAAAAGGGCGATGTAGTCATCTTCCACACCGGATGGCTGAGCTTGCTCGGCAAAGAAAACCAACGGTACGCAGCCGGCGAACCGGGCATCGATGCCAAATCGGCTGAGTATCTCGCCAGTTTGGAAGTGGTTGCTGTCGGCATGGATAATTGGGGTATCGAAGCCGTGCCGTTCCCGAATCCTAACCGGGTATGGGAAGGTCATCAGGTGCTTTTGGCCAAAAACGGCATCTACATCCTCGAAACCCTGGACACCCGGGAAATGATCAAGGACCGCGTTAAGGAATTCCTTTTTGTTCTCGGCCAACCGCTTTATACTGGTGCCGTGCAGGCGATTATCAACCCGATCGGTATTCGCTAAAAAATAATAATCTTCTTGAAGCCGTCCGTCGGACGGCTTCTTCTTTACTGATAAAAAGTCGCTTTATGCAAAACTCAACACCGACCGCTATAGGAATCGAGTTCTAAAGACGCTTCGTCAATTTCAGGTCTCCAAGGACATCAGAAGCGATAATCAGAAAAATCTTCTTGGTTTCATGACTTAAACCTCTCGTGTCGTGTTACATAGTCATCTTAAGAAACACCGAATCGGTGAAGCGATTCCTTAATTCCCGCTTTAAAATTTTCCCGTGAGTGTTTTCGGAATTTCATTAATTTTAACCTGATCCGCCAAATCCCCTTTACGGAAAATCAACACCTGTTGCGCCCGGGAAAGGACCGTTGCCCCGCCTGGATTCCACCAGCAAATTATTACTAGGTTTTCATTTAGGAAATGCGACTATTTTTGTCCATTCTAATTTCTTAGAACCGAATTGAAATAAAGCAACCAATGATTATTTTATCTTTCAATACTTAATTCTACTTTGTCATATTTATCTTTGCTTCCGCACCTTGTTATAACAGACTGATATAGCGGAATAAACGAATGCCTATTTTAGCTCATTTTCTAAATTTCTTGAAAGACAATTGAACTAAAGGAGATGCGATGTCTGCAGAACCAGCCCAAAAATACGATTTTGAAGTCGGCGTTTACCGTCCCCCCAGTGAAGGCGGCAGCGCCTCTTTGTTATTGCGCCTAACCCGTAACTGTCCCTGGAATCGTTGCGAATTTTGCGCAATGTATAAGACGGAAAAATTTGAATTAAGATCGCCAGCTGAGGTGAAGGGCGATATCGATCAGGTTGCCGATATCTGTAACAACCTTAAAGATATTTCCTGGAAACTCGGGTATGGCGGCGAAATTAACCGCGAAGCGGCGATCGAACTGTTGAATTCTGCTCCGGAGCTGAATCACCATCAGGGATTTGTCATGGTCTACAACTGGCTTCAATCCGGTGCCAAGACCGCTTTTCTGCAGGATGCCAACAGCCTGATTATGAAGACCGATCGGCTGGTGGATATCTTGCAGCATTTACGAAAAACCTTTCCATCATTAAACCGTGTTACCTCCTATGCCAGATCAAAAACGATTGCTCAAAAAAAGCTGGACGAACTACAGGCCATACGCCAGGCGGGCTTGGATAGAGTGCACATCGGGCTGGAAACCGGCGATGATGAGCTGTTAAAAATAATAAAAAAAGGCGTCAACAGCGAGGGTCATATCAAGGGGGGCAAAAAGGCCATGGAAGCCGGGTTTCAAGTATCCGAATACTGGATGCCGGGTCTGGGCGGCAGGCAGATGTGGCGCAACCATGCCATAAATACCGCCCGCGTCTTAAATGAGATCGATCCGCACTACATTCGCTCACGACCGTTTTATCCCATTCCGGGAACCCCGATACATGAAAAAATGAGCATCGGCAAATTTGAACTGCTGTCGGCCGACGAGCAACTGACGGAATTAAAACTGATGATGGAAAACCTCAATATCAGCTCCAAAGTCTGCTTTGACCATGCCGGCAACTACTGGCTCAACCGGCACGGCGGACTTCTGTTCAGCCAGAGTTACGAAGGTTATAAGTTTCCGCAAGAAAAATCCAGGGTGTTGGACCTAATCGATGAAGGATTGAAGGCCAAGAATAAACGACCTGAGTTTTTGAGGCTTTAAGAGGAATGGATTCTATTTAAAAAAACATATCAGACAGGATTTACAGGATCGTCTGGATAGAAGGGCCTTCGGCCCAAGAGTATCTCGCCGCAGGCATAAAAGATCTTTACCCCGTTAAATTTCGAAGAACAGCGCAGCGTATTTAACTAGGGCCATTAATCCTGTAAATCCCGTCAAAAAAATAAATTAAAGATCGAATCCATTCAACACCCGGGGTCCTTGGGGGGAAAAATATTACGGCAAATATGTTACCGTAATTATGAATAGGAGCACTTAGTTGGTGTCCAAAATAAAAATGCAGGCAAAATTTTTCACATACCCGGTCGTTTTATTGCTGGTTGGGTTGATCTTCTTTGCTGGGTCTGTCGCCTCCGATATGGATTGTGCCAAGATATCGCACTGGTCGGCCACAAATCCACC
>CALZJV010000230.1 GCA_945787595.1 uncultured Desulfobacterales bacterium
TTTATCCCCGCTGCCCTCGGCCCAGAAGGCCAGTGCGATATGACCGGTGAGTAAATACTCCGGACTTTCCCCGGCTTTTTGCGCCAGGGACTTCTCCTTTTCCTGGTCCAGCAAGCACTCAGCAATCATACGGTACCAGGCATCTTCGGTGTTGCTCAGAAAATTGTCCAGCTCGGCCAGGGCCTCTTCCTTGCGGCCCATGTTGTGTAAAATTTCTGCCTTCAGCAAGCCAACCCGCAACCGCCCGGCATTTTCACGGCCATCCAGAGATAGAAATCGCTGAGCATATTCCAACGCCGAATCCCAGTCTTCTTCCATGGTATCGTAAAATACCATCTCAACCAGCAAGTCCCCATCACCGGGATTGATTTTAAGGACCTGTTCCAGCAGCGTCCGCTTGGTGTCGGGAGCCAACGAATCCTGGCCGAGTTTCGCCTGCAGTGGCGCCAGCAGGGCCTGGCGTTCGGCCAGCTCAGGGCGGGATTTTTGAAATTCTTGGGAAAATTGGTCAAGTTGCGCCTGATACCCCCTGCGGGTCTCCGGATCTTCAATACTCGCCAATTTTTGCTGTTGTGTTTTTTCCAGTCGGGCCAGTGCCAAAAAGTGAAGCCAGGTTTCATGCCCGGTCATCAGAACCACAGGTTGCAGCAACTTTTCAGCTTTTGCCGTATCGTGAATCCTGTCGGCAACCAGTGCGGCGACATAACGCAGCCAATGGCGTTCTTGATCCGTGTACCCTCCCCGCAGGAATCTGTCTTCGGCAATCTTTCCTTCCAGGGCCCGCACCAGGTAGCCGAAAAACTCATCTGGCGACCGCCAGTCCAGCGCGAGCAGGTCCTGACCATAGGGACTCGCAGCCGAGCGGTCGGCCAGCCAGTCGATTAAAAAGAGCATCAAACGTGCCGGGTCATTTTTGTCGTCCATCGACAATGCTTTCTCGAATAAAACCTCGGCGTTCTCGCGATCGCCGGCACAAAAATGAATCATGGCTGCGGCCAGCACCAGGGTGGGATCAGAGCTGGTTTTCAACTCTTGGTCTGCCAGCGATTGAGCTTCAGGCCAGTGTCGCTTTTCAGCCAGATCCATTATTTTTTTGATTTTGGCATCGACGGACAGATCCAGCACCCCATTCCATTTCGCCTTGCCGGCTTTTAATTCCTGCAAAAAACCAACCGCCTTGTTGATGGGCAACACCATACCCATATCTGACAGCAGAGTGGGAACCGGCACGGGGCCGGAGAGCCAGTCCATGGCCACGCCGGAAGCAATTCCAATAACCTTGCCGCGGAGGTCGATAACCGGTCCGCCGCTATTTCCCCGGTGGATGGAGGTATCCACTTGCAATAAATTTTCGAATGCCCGGCGGACATGACCCTGAGTCACGCTGACGTTGACAGTGGCTTCCTGAGTCCGGCTGCCCAAGGGAAATCCGAGAGCGATCACCGGCGATAACTTGGGTACTGTCAGCGCCTGCATTTTTTCATCCAGTGGCAGAGGATGGAGACCTGCCGGCACCCGATCGATCTTGAGCACCGCAAAGTCATCTTTGAGGGGTGATCTGATCAGCTGCCAGGTTCTGCCCGGCGATCGGGCGACGCCCGCGATGGTCAGGCGGGGTTTGCCGTCCGTACGAAAGGCCAAAGACAGCCCATAGATGTCATCCAACTCGCCGCTTTTTGATAACCCCGGCAATCGTTTGAACGCCTTCTCACCTTCAAACCACAGAAAGATACGATAACCCAACTGAAGAGGGCCCTGTTGATTTACGAGTCGACGAATCCAAAGATATAAATTACTGTCTTCCAACCATGGGCAGACGACATGGCGGTTGGTAAGCAGATAACCAGTGTTGTCCACCAGAAAAGCGGTGCCCTCGCTACGATTCTGGTAAACACGGTGTTCGCCGGCGGTAAGCCAGTATTCGGTTAAAACAAAAGCGACGGATTTCGCATATCGGTTGGCATGCTTTCCGAAAATCTTTTCGGTATCTTTTTGTCTGAAAACGAAAAAAAACCAGGCCAGTATCGCCAGTATCGCTGCGACACCGATGACCAGGGCCAGCAGACCGATCCGTTTTTTCAGGCTTCGGATTTCCTGCACCGGCGGTTGCATTGCTTCGCGGCGGCGACGCATGGCAGATTCGATCTCTTCTTCTTTTACACGGGAGAGGCTTTCAGCAACTTCGGCCATGGATTGGGGGCGCAGGTTGGGATCCTCCGCCAACATGGCTTTTAGCAGCACGACGAATTCAGCGGGCAGGGGCAGCGTGTCGATTTCAGCTTGATAATCCTTCGAATCATGTTCAGCCGTCAGCAACTCCACGAAAATTTTTCCCAAAGACCATATATCACTGCGGAAATCCAGTGGCCGCTGGTTAATGATGTCCGGATGGCAGGACAGCAGTTTCTGGAGGGTCGGCCCGGGTCGATCCAGTTTGGGATCGAAAAAACGGGAAAGCTTGTAGTCGATTTTAATCTCAAGGTCGCCATCATCGCCCTTGATGACCAGAATGTCATCCAGGATCAAATGGGGAATAAAGTGACCGATGCGGTGAAGACCCTCCAGGATGGCGGCAATCCGGTAAAAGAGCTGGAAAGCGACCTGGTAGTCCTGAAAGACGCCGGACGCAATTAAATTCCCCCAATTTTCCGTATCGAGCCATTCGCTGACCCGGTACCACAGGCCGTCGGATGATTGTCGAATCTCAAAATGCCTGACAAAATATTTTTCGGGAAGTTTTTTAAGTTCTTCCAGCTCATTTTTAAGACGTTCAGCGATTTTTTCGTCAACACCGGACTGCGGGCTAAAGATACGGAGCATGACCGATTCTTCAGTCTGCTCCTTGACGGCACGACACAGGATCGTGGCATATCCTTCGTGGAGAACCTCGATGATCCGGTAATCATCAATGGTTTTTCTGCCCTCCTGGACTTCGTTTCCGCAGGCAGGACAGGTGGTGATATCTTCGGCCAGCAGCTGGCCGCAGCCTTGACATAGCTTCATAAGGATTCCGCCGTGCGGTCGAAAGTCAAATCGGAATTAAACGAAAGATGGGAACTTGTTTTTACGATGACGAAGTATGACAAAGGATGGATGGTGTGTCAACTATGGCGGGGGAGGGTGTGCAGGGTCACGTCATACAAGCAAATAACTGATTGGATGTACTAATATAATTTTATTAATAAAAACCATGGAAATTCCAAGCACTAAATAACAAATTCCAAACAAATTGAGATTTGGAATTTGTTTGTAATTTGGTGCTTGGGATTTGGAATTTTAACTGTTTAGGTCATTGGACTTTCGAATTTCGGTTTTTGTTCATTGTAACACATTGAAATTACAAGCCCTGAAATTTTGTTTTTGTGTTTTTTGCGCCTTTTTGCGGCCATATCAAAATTGCCCCAAAAAGCTGGATTCTTCTTGACAAAGATAATGTATCTTACTATTTAAACTTTTTTGTCAAACCTGCGAAACGATCGCATAGCCGATTCATAAGATAACTGGAATAATGGAATGTTGGAATCTTGGAATGATGGGTTTAAAGAAACCAGTATTCAAACGCATATGATTTCATTGATTTTCTTGTCTTGATGGAGTATTTTAGCGGTAAAAACCAGAAAATAGATGCCTGGAGAGCGTCACCAAAAAAAGTAGATTCAACATTTATAGTATGATAGTCCGTTTTCCGCTTTTCATGCCCAATATTCCAACATTCCACTATTCCATCATTCCATTCGCCTCATCAAGAAAATGGCCGAAAAAAATACTGTGATTCCAATAAATTGTAGAAATACCGATACATTAAATTAATAAGGAAAGGAGAAAAGATCAAATGTCAAAATTGATTCCACCTCATGGCGGAAAAGGTCTGACCTGCTGCCTGCTCGAAGGCGCAGATTTGGACGCCGAAAAGACGAAAGCCGGAAGCCTTAAAAGGATTTCCATTTCACAGCGGGAAAAAGGCGATCTGATTATGATGGGCATCGGCGGCTTCAGTCCTTTGACGGGCTTTATGACCAAAGCGGACTGGAAAGGCGTTTGTGATAACTTTTTGATGGCTGATGGGACTTTCTGGCCCATTCCGGTTACCCTGTCGGTCACGAAAGACGATGCCGCCGGCATCACCGCGGGCGATGAGATATCCCTTTTCGATCCTGAAGGGGATGAAATCATGGCCACCATGAAAGTCACTGAAAAATATGAAATGACCGAAGCCGACAAAAAGTTTGAATGCGAAAAAGTATACATGGGCGAGGGCACACCGACTGCTGACGAATTCTGGAAAATTGCCAAAGACGATCACCCCGGTGTCCAGATGGTTATGGAGCAAAAAGCCGTCAATCTCGCAGGACCGGTCAAGGTGCTGAGTGAAGCAGAATACCCCACCAGGTATGCCGGGGTATATATGCGTCCGGAGCAGTCCCGCAAGATATTTGAGGAAAGAGGCTGGAGCGAAGTCGCTGCTCTGCAGCTTAGAAACCCCATGCATCGTTCGCATGAATATCTCTGCAAAATAGCGGTCGAAGTCTGTGACGGGGTCTATATCCATTCTCTCGTCGGTAATTTGAAACCCGGTGATATTCCGGCAGGCGTGCGTGTAAAATGCATTGATTCCCTGGTAAAAAATTACTTTGTGGAAGGCAATGTCGTCCAAGGCGGTTATCCACTGGATATGCGCTATGCCGGCCCGCGAGAAGGCTTGCTGCATGCCACCTTCCGCCAGAACTACGGCTGCTCCAAGATGATTATCGGACGTGATCATGCCGGTGTGGGTGATTTCTACGGTATGTTCGAAGCCCAGACCATTTTTGACAAGATCCCCCAGCCCGATGGAACCGGTAAAGCGTTGCTGTGTACACCGCTGAAAATCGACTGGACCTTTTACTGCTACAAATGTGACGGCATGGCCTCCTTGAGAACCTGTCCCCACGAAAAAGATGATCGGGTACTACTCAGCGGCACCATGCTGCGTAAAATGCTCTCAGAAGGTGGCGAACTGCCGGATCATTTCGGCCGCGATGAAGTCGTTGCGATTCTACGTGAATACTACGAAGGACTGACGGAAAAAGTCGAGATCAAACTTCACGGAGCGGCTACCGGAGACGAAAAGAAATAGCTGATGTTCTAAACGATTTGATCTCGAATTCAAAAGGGAGCTGCCGCAAGGCGCTCCCTTTTTGCTTAAAACACAGTCTGAACTAAACTGCTACCGCAAATCTTTGCTGAACCTCAAACGTTTGGAAGATGGATAAAGGAGGGACTTCCGAAGCTGTTCGCAGCTTCGGAAGTCATACAGAAATGACGCTGCCTCATGCAGGAATAAAGGGTTGACAAGGTATAGAATACATTCTATATAATATACTATAAATAATAAATTATACTATAACTCTTTAAAATCTTAATATAAACTGGCCTATTTTGCCAATGGGTTTTTATTGTTTTCTTCACCGGCAACTCCTTAACGAGGCAGATTATGTCGCTCAAATTCCTTACTAAAAATGTGGCTGTCTATGAGGCTCTTCGCAAAGACATCATCGAAAGCAGGCTGAAGCCGGGCCAGAAGATCATTATGAGTGACGTGGCTAAAGAATTCGGTTTGAGTGATATTCCGGTCCGTGAAGCGATCCGGAGACTTGAAAGTGAAGGATACGTCCATTGCACACCCCATGTTGGCGCAATTGTGAGCAAACTGGACGGAAATAAAATTATTGAACTCTACTTAATTAGAGTGGAGCTTGAATCACTGGCGACACGCCTGGCTGTTCCCCATATCACCTCTAGGGATATCGATTTCCTCATCAAAAAAAATCAGGAAATGGAGTTGGCCATCCAATCGGAGAAACTCGAGAAATTAGGCGTTTTGAATAAAGATTTTCATCTAAGAATCTATCAGGCAGCCCCCTACCCGACCTTAAATCAGCTCATCGAAGACTTGTGGGAAAAGATGGAACGTACCCAATGCGTATTCACATTCGTTCCCGATAGAGCCGTTGCATCCGTGGAGGAACATAAAATGATCATAGCGGCCTTAAAAGCAAAAGATACGACCCTGTCGGAAAGGCTGGTCAAGGATCAAAAGAGCCGGACCATGGCAAGCTTGGAGAGATATCTCAAGGAGTCATAATCGGATTATACCGCCAAAAGGCAGGCAAATAAGAATCGGTAAAAGCCAAAGGGACCGAAAAGCGAGCGTTAGTGAGCATAGAGGATAAGACAACGGAGAGATTATGCGCTTCATTCGAGAAGATTATCGAGGCTCTGTTGACAAAAGATATAGACAGTGCCGACCGTCTGATGAAAGAACAGAAGAAGAATACCATGAAGGCTTTGCAGGAATACATACTGCAGCTCAACACTGCCTCACCGGAGATTCTGGAAGAGATCTGGCAAAAATAGGCAGAACGCTGAACCGGGAAGGGCCGGTGATAATAACGAGGAGGACATAGACATATGGATTTAGGAATAACAGGGAAAAAAGGAATAGTTGGCGGGGCAAGTTCCGGCCTGGGAAGGGCCTGCGCCCTGGCGCTGGCCCGTGAGGGAGTTGAGCTGACGATCGTTGCCCGTACCGCAGCAGATATAGAGGCGGCCGCGCAGGAAATCAGCGCCGAAACAGGCGTTAAGGTTATCCCGGTGGCTGCTGATATCAATAGCGACGAGGGGCGGGCCGCGGTGCTTGCTGCCTGTCCGGAACCGGACATCATCGTTAACAATTCAGGCGGCCCCCCGACCGGAAATTTCCGTGACTGGGATCGTGCGGCCTGGCTGGACGCAATTAATAACAACATGCTCGGTGCGGTCTTCATGATCAAGGAAACGGTGGATGGAATGATCGCCAGAAAATTCGGGCGGGTCGTCAACATCACCTCGAGTGCGGTAAAGGCCCCGATCAGTATCCTGGGCTTGTCCAACAGTGCCCGGGCCGGATTGACGGGTTTTGTTGCCGGTACTTCCCGGGAAGTGGCCAAGCATAACGTGACGATCAACAACATCCTGCCGGGTGATTTTGACACCGGAAGGCACCAGGCCAATACCGAGGCTTTGGCGAAAGTCCAAAACCGGACCTACGAGGAGATGCGGGCGATCCGCACCGCAGCGGTCGCCGCAGGCCGATTCGGGGAGCCTTCCGAGTTGGGTGAGCTGTGTGCGTATCTGTGCAGCGATCAGGCTGGATTTATCACCGGCCAGAACCTGCTGATTGACGGCGGCAAGTATCCGGGGACCTTCTAAACAACGGGCTTTAAGACAAGACCATGGACTCGATGCGGAGGCCATGGGCGGTATGATGTAATTTCGCCTGTTGCGCTTGCGATAGCGGGGTTGGGATTCGGCTCGGGATTCCCGTACTAATGGTGTTCCATCCGGACGGAAACAGTGACGAAGTGACTGATTGGAGATGTTGACGCATACCGGATTCGGACAAACTGGCATCTCAGAACTACGGATTATGTGATTGTTCCATCCTATCAATGGTCGGCCCAATATATCAATTGATTTTTTATTGGTCATATTGATTTAGTTTGCATGTCCTCTAATTTGACTGTATGGTTGGCTAATTCAAATACCACCCAACCAATAATATAAATATAATAATGTAATTTAGATTGGTTGGAATTGGTTAAACCAAATTTTCTGAAAAATATCTAAATCGAAAATTTAAAGAAGAGGAAGAATAGAATGCGTTTTTTAACTTACCAATTTGAACAAGAAGGCTTGTACCCTGGGCTAGCTGTTGGCGATCATCAGATTCTGGATTTGACCAAGGCGTTTTCGCTGGGGCAATCGGCTGGGATTGTGGATGGGGCTATTGCGGCGCCTGACAGCATCGTTGGATTAATTGCAGCCGGTCAGGACACTCTAGCCGCATGCGCAACGGCGGCTGGGATGGCCGCAGACGACCTGATGTCTGAAGCGATCGTGGCAGCATCCGATGTGGAACTTGTCGCACCAATTCCCCGACCTTTAAAAAACGTTTTCTGTGTTGGCAGCAACTATCGCGCCCATAAAGCCGAGGCGAGTAGGGCCGGGGGGCCGCCGGACAAGGTGCATAAGTTGCCGGTATTTTTTAGCAAACCACCGACCGCCGTTATTGGGCCGGGCGCCGCTATACGTCATGATCCGAACCTGTCAGACAAGATGGATTATGAAGTGGAGCTGGGCGTGGTTATTGGTAAAGCGGGACGCGATATTCGCGCCGCCGATGCGCTGGATCATATATTTGGATTTACGATTATCAATGATATAAGCGCACGAGATTTGCAGCGGGCTCATGGCGGCCAATATCTGAGAGGAAAAGGGCTGGATACCTCCTGCCCGATGGGGCCGCACATCGTTACGCTTGATGCGCTTATGAATTTTGAAAACCTGCGTATTTCGTTAAGCGTAAATGACGAATTACGGCAGGACGGCAATACCGGCAATATGATTTTCCCTATTTCGCGGCTGATTGAGTCCCTGTCCGCAGGATTGACGCTGGAGCCGGGAGACATTTTAGCGACCGGCACACCATCGGGCGTTGGTTATGCAATGGAACCACCAAATTTCTTAAAACCTGGTGACAAAATCACCTGTGAAATAGAGGGAATAGGACAATTAGTAAACATTGTTCGTGAGTCAAATTCATCGGTATTTGCCGAATGAATTTTATCGTTCGAAGGTAATTAAATTAACCTTTGAACTTAACCAATCCGTAATGGATAAATTGTACTTAGAAAGGAGATGATTATGAGACTATCAATTTTTAAGACAATAAAGACTATAGGAGTCGTTGTCGGCTTGGTCACGATGTTGAGCTTGTCGAGCTTATCGGCCGTTGCCCAGGACAAGGGGTCTATGACGGTTGCCTTTGGTGACGTGCCAGGTGGCGAGATGGTTAACTTTATGATCGCTGTTGCCCGTGCGGCCGAGCGTGGTGTGAAGGTCGAAGTGTCTTATCTGCAGTCTGAAGATCTTGCTGCGCAGGCGATTGTCAGCGGACAGGCCGATATCGGCGTTGGTACGCCTTATGCGCTGATCCAAAAGGTTAACGCGCCTATTCGCATGTTTTACCAACTATCGATGCTTCGTTTCTACCCGGTTGTGAACGGCGCTAAATACAAAAAATGGAAAGATCTTGATGGTGCGGATGTGGCGGTACACGGCCGCGGCTCGGGTACTGAAGCGATCATGAAGCTGATGGCCCAGGAAAATGGCATCAAGTATAAGTCGATCAGCTATGTACCGGGTTCAGGTGTGCGCGCAGGCGCTCTGCTTCAGGGTCGAATTGACGTATCCATCGTCGAAAGCACCGGGCAAGTTTGTGTTCCTGCCGCTGCCCGAAATCAAGGCTACTGACGAAGCACTTTATGCCAACCGTAACTGGCTACAAACCGAGAAAGAAGCCGTTTCGATTCTGGTCGAAGAGTTGATTAAAACCTGGCGTGAAATCAATGCCGATCCGAGTAAGGTTGTGACGCTGCGTAACAAGTACAACGTTCTTCCCAATATCGAAAAAGTCGAAGTTGACGAACTCGAAGAGAGCTTTGCGCAAGGCGTTTCGATCGACCTGTACCCCGCCAATGGCGGCAGCGCCGAATCCGTGAAAGAAGACTTTAAATTCTTCACAACTTCCGGTTCGCTGAAAGGTGATCCGGCCAAGTTGAAAGTTGAGGATTACTGGTACCTGGAACCGGTGAATAAAGCCGCGAAAAAACTGGGCATGATGTAGCCCGGCGTTTTTTCTTTGTAACAGTCCGTGCTCGCCGCCTGGGAACATTCGGCGAGCACGGATTCCTAATACGATTTTTTTTTAAGCGAGAGCAAGGATGACTACTGATACATCTACCGAGCTGGCTCGTATGCCCAAAAGCGAGAAGATTCTTGGTATTTACTACTTAACGTTTTATCGAATATTGTCTGTCGCCGCGGTCTTTGTTTTATGGGAAGTTGCAGGTCGATACCCGATCAGTCCTGCTTTTCCTACCTTTAGCGCGACGATGTACGCGCTTTTCGACATGATTTTCGATGGACGCATGATTGCTGCCTTTGCTGAAACGCTCAAACCACTGGCACTAGGCGTTACCATCTCCGCCGTGTTTGGCGTGGGTCTTGGGGTAAGCATGGGACTAAATCGGCTTTTCCAATGGTTTTGGGAACCGATCTTTGTCGTGCTGCAAGCTTCGCCCGTGGCCGCGCTGATCCCGCTGATTACCTATGCCTACGGTATTGGATTAGCCGCGAAAACAGTTGCGGTGATCATGCTGGCTGCGCCGATTGTTGTATTGAATAGCTATAAGGCCGTGCGCCATGCAAGCCCCAGCCTGATCCAGATGTGTCAATCTTTTCAGGGTTCGCGATTTCAGCAAATCAGTATCGTTATAATACCGAATGCAGCGCCCGTCATATTTGCGGGATTGCGTCTGGGAGTCGCCGCCGGGTTTATCGGCGTTATTCTTGCCGAGCTTTTGATCACCCCGACCGGGATCGGAGACCTGATCTCCTACCACCGCTCCGTTGCCGAATACAATTACATGTATGCGGCGGTCTTCACGGTCATCCTGTTCTCTGCCGTCATGGTAGGGATGTTAGAAACTGCGGAAATAAAATATTTTCGCCCCGAAAAGAAAAAGGGTCAATAATGTCGAGTGCTACCGCAACAAACACGCTGCAAGATGCAGCATCTGGCGATCAGGATAACGTCGCCGAAGTCCGCGATTTAACCAAGTTTTATGGTTCAGACATCCACGCGTTGTCTTCGATAAACCTTGGTTTCCCCAGGGGACAAATGACGACACTGCTGGGGCCAAGTGGCTGCGGCAAAACCACTATGCTGAAAATCATCGCGGGCCTGTTGGAAACGACCACCGGTCAGGTTTTGGTCAACGGTAAAGAGGTCGTTGGTCCTGGCCCCGAACGTGCCTTCGTGTTTCAGGATTTCGCCCTTTTGCCCTGGGCTACCGTGCTGCGCAATGTCGCCTTTGGGTTAGAGCTCAACGGCGTTCCA
The DNA here is from genome assembly GCA_945787595.1 of uncultured Desulfobacterales bacterium. The sequence goes on from CALZJV010000230.1 coordinate 10,982, forward strand.
AAAGCAGAGCGCGAGGAAAAGGCCCGTCAGTACATCGATGAAGTAGGCCTCACCGGGTTTGAGAACAAGTATCCGCACGAGCTGTCTGGCGGCATGCGCCAACGTGTGGGCCTGGCTCGCGCGCTGGTGGTCAACGCCGATGT
>CALZJV010000231.1:0-1842 GCA_945787595.1 uncultured Desulfobacterales bacterium
ACTTCCATGTCTTTCAAAAAACTCAAAGAAACTCTTTTAGAAAAAATAGGCGCTGCAACCCAAAAGGCATACGGTCATCCGCCGCAACAGCTTGAAATCGGGTTCCCGCCCAACACCGAATTAGGCCATTTTTCCGTGGGCTGCTTTGCGCTCGCAAAACAGTTTCGCAAAGCCCCGGCTGAAATTGCCGGACATATTGCCGATCATATTGAAGCGGATGATGTGATTGAGCAAGCCGATAGCGCCGGTCCCTATATCAACCTGAAAATAAATCGCAATCTTCTCTTCGGAGAGTTATGTGGGCATATCATCAACCGGAATGACAGCTACGGTTCGTCCGATATAGGCCGCAGCAAACGTGCAATGGTGGAGTATCTGGCGCCCAACACCAACAAGCCTTTGCATTTGGGGCACCTGCGAAACGGCGCTTTGGGTATGGCTGTGTCCAACATGTTTGAAGCTACCGGTCACTGGGTGGTGAAAGCCAATCTCGTCAACGATCGCGGTGTTCATATCTGTAAAAGCATGCTGGCCTGGCAGCGATGGGGAAACCAAACGACACCGGAGTCACAAAAAGAAAAGGGCGATCACTTCGTTGGAAAATATTATGTCCGCTATGCCCGCGAAGCTGAAAACGACGAAACCCTGGAGGATGAGATTCAGCGGTTACTTCAAAAATGGGAGGCCGGTGACCCGGAAACCATCGCACTCTGGAAGATGATGAACGGCTGGGTGTATGACGGTTTTGACCAGACCTACCGACGCTTCGGACTTAAATTTGATGCGTTTTATTATGAATCCGATACGTATAAGCTCGGCAAGGATATTATCCAGCAGGGCCTTGAAAAAAATGTGTTTTCCAAAGATCCAAGTGGAAACACTGTATTTTTCTTACCGGAAGAAGAATTCAGCCGTGACAAAAACGGAGAATTCAAAAGGGTTACGGTGCTGCGCGCCGACGACACCAGCCTCTATATCAGCCAGGATATCGGCACCGCCATCCTGAAAATCACCGATCACAACCTGGATTATAGGAATATCATTTTAAATGTCTGTTCCAAATCCTGTACGCCTTGGGGTATGAATGGGCCAGAAACTGTTACCATCTATCCTATGGCATGGTGTATTTGCCGGAAGGCAAAATGAAGTCCAGGGAAGGCAAGATCGTCGATGCCGACGATCTTATCACGGCGATAATCACTCTGGCGGAAGCTGAAATCCGCCGCCGTGATCCCGCGGCCGAACTTTCAGATGAGGAAGTAAAAAAGAGAGCCGAAAAAATCGGGGTGGGTGCCATCAAATTTTACCTGCTGCGGGTGCGCCCCACCCAGAGCATCAATTTCAATCCGGCAGAGTCCATTTCCTTTGACGGTTTTACCGGGCCTTACTGCCAATATGCTTACGCTAGGATCTGCGGTATCCTGGAAAAAGCAAAACGCAGGCAAAAAACGCTTCAAGAGCCGGATTTTTCACTTCTCGGCAACTCCGAAGAAGTACAGTTGCTCCAGAAACTGATCGAATTTCCCCAGGAAGTGGAAAACGCGGTTGAAGATCTTAACCCTTCCAGGATTGCCGGGCATGTGTTCAATACGGCCAAGGTTTTTAACCAGTTTTACAATAAGCACCCTGTATTGAAGGCTGAAAACGAGCAATTTGTCGAAGCAAGGCTGGCACTGATAAAAGCGACGGCCGTAGTGCTAAAAAACGGCCTGAATCTTTTGGGCGTAGACGTATTGGAAAATATGTGATGCATGCTAGGATACTCATCAAAATCGGCGGCCGCGCTTTTGAAGGAGAGCAAGGGTTCACAGAACTTGCGGTGGCGATTCAATCCACCCGCGA
>CALZJV010000231.1:1878-11641 GCA_945787595.1 uncultured Desulfobacterales bacterium
CAGCGAATTGCTTCTTGGTTAGAAAAAAGCGGGGTGTCCTGCAGCCCCATGTCCGGCAAAACCCGACAGCTGCTTGTCGTAGAGCCCCTGACCCGCCAAGGACGGGATTTAGGCTATGTCGGTAAAATTAAACGAGTAAACGCCGGGGTCGTTCTGGAACGATTGAAAGCGGGCCAGGTCCCGGTAGTCTCTCCCATATCGGCCGATGAAAAAGGTGAAAGCTACAATGTCAATGCCGACAGCGCCGCAGCGGCACTGGCCGCAGCTGTTCAGTGCACCGACCTTGTCTTTGTCACTGACGTTGCCGGTGTTCTGGTCGATGATGAAATCAAGCCAACCCTATCCGTCCAAAAGGCGCAGTCTCTGATTGCAAACGGCACCATCAAGGGCGGCATGGTGGCAAAGCTAGAATCGGCATTTGAAGCCCTGTATCAAAAGGTGCCCCGGGTTCACATCATTCAGTGGCAGGGGCCACAAACGCTTCATAAAATCATCAAAGGCAGCCCAGAAGCCGGAACAATAATCGCACCCTGACCTTATATGTTTGTAAGCGTTCACAGGTTCAACTTGTCTGTAGAATTACAGTGACCCGACATCGGATGCAAATCAAGATTTTTAGAAATTTAGCTCTAATCCTTTCAGGTGTCAGGTTAGGTCTCAAGCTTTAAATCTTGGCACAATTAACCAGATAAACCAATTTAAGATCGACATTCTCTCTTTGGCCTCCTCGCTTCCTCGCTTCCCAGCTTCCCCGCTTCCTAACCTCATCGCCCACCAGTTCCCCTATCAAAAAAGACCCCTGCCATCGACTTTGATTTTACCAGATCCGCAGTTACATCCATGTGTCTCAAATTACCAATCCGGCAATTCTCACCTCCCAGCACTTATTGACTCCCCCGGGTCAAATTTTTGACGAAAACAATCGGTTCACCCAGGCAGTCGTCAATTCGGTGACTATCCTTCGATCTAATACTGAAAACAGGGAGGACGGATCGAGGGAAAAGCCCGAATAGTGTAGCCCCACTCGGATTACCTGTTGACAGAAGCGAAATGGCATAAATATTGCTAATTCTAACCAATTATTCTGATAAGCAAATCTGTCAATAAACAAAATTCCGGCCAAGCGCCGGAATATGTCCACAACACAAAGCCGGGTAACGCAACCTCAGCAGAGATCGTAGGATTACTTCGCTGAAAACCGGGATGTTTCAGGCTCAAATAAAAAGGGAGATTTAACAGGAAGAATAAAAACCATACACCAGGGCCTTATAGTTGTTCTTCCTCTCGACCAATCAGATCTTCAGCTCTAGATTTAGTCAATTCTACTTTCTGTCTTAAGCATACAGAAGCATAGTAATTACTGACTATACTTTTAGGAAGGTTCTAGTCATTTGATGATTTTTTTTGAGATGATAGGTATCCGCCTACCCTCTCACCAGTGTAGATACCTCGCAGTATAGGTTTTCTGAATTTTTGGTTGCCTCTAACACATCAAAACTTATACTTCCTGACTTTTTCGTTTATTGGCTCTTCTAAAAAAATTAAACATATCATAATCCTGTATAGACCCTTACCACCATTACGTTTGTGTATCTCGGTGTACTATCCTTCCATTACTCACCTTGCATTGCCTTTTTGCCGGTCAAATTTTTGACGAATAGCGGCCGTCACGCCAATTCGATGACTATCTTTCAATTTAGTACTGAAAGCATAAAAGAACGAAGTAAAAGAAAACCCCGCATAGTAAAGGCCTGCGCTTAGCTGCTTTTTTTCTAAAGCGCGATGGCATACATGTTGCTCATACTAGTCAATTATTTCGATAAATAATTTATTTATAGAAATTTAAGGGAGGGCTAGGATATGTTAGCAACACAAAGTGAGACTATGCAACATCAGCAACCCTGGGATTATCTCCGCGACAACCCGAATGTTTCAAACATAACTCAAAAGGAAGAATTTGCCGACTTTTCTTATGAGCCTACCCCAAGGGAATTCAGCTGGGCTGAACAGGTATACCAGGCAGGTGACACCGTGGCTCTGGTCGCGGTCTACAAAAATTTGCCGCACCATCTGCGATACAGTGTAGATCAATTAATCGGTGAGGAATACAGAAAAAAGCTCTTTCGAGTTCCTCTGTTTGAAGCCTCACTGCTACTGATGTCGAGCGGATGCTTGCCGGGTCTTCGCTCTTTGGGCGAACGATCAAAACGGTTGTATTCCGATAGCAGCATTGATCTGCAGCAGCAAAAGGCATTAGATTTTATTTCATGCAGAAATCCGGAGGATATCGTCGTTTTGGTATTGCGATCCGGCCAGTTGATCGGAACGATGACCTTGTTCCCCTTCAGCAGAAAAAAGGATATACCGAGTTTGTCCTATCTTAGGATGGAGCCTTCTTTTGATCAACTGCCCGATGTCCCCGCCCTGGAAGTCGGAAGGTTGGCTAAAGCGACATCCAATGGTAATCACGACAGTTCTCAAGGTAATGACCTGACAAACACCATGGCAATGGCGGCAGCATTTATCGTCGCCAAAAATTACGCCCTGCAGAATGGATTACTCCCTGCTGCCGACTCATATATATGCGGCGACACTTACGGCTCTTTTATCACAAGTTTGAAACGCTTTTTCCCATTGGATACCTCAAACTCAACCATTAATCCGAATATGCTTGAAGATGAAAGCAAAGTTCATGGCATGGGAATGTATTTTATTCAACGTCAGGTCCTGGGATCTTTCGGGAGCGCCGATGATCTGATGTCAGCTATTGAAACCATTGAAGAATCACACCCTGACGTCGCCCATCGAATTAAGCAGCTTTTGGAGTCGGATCTAAAGACGAATGGCATCCAAACCATTCAAAAATTTGATCCTGAAAAATTCAGGGTGAAATTCTTTCATTTTCCTTACCATCACCCCAAGACCGTCAAGGGCTTCGAACGGCTTGATAAAATCATCCAACGGCTGACAGCCGGTGACAGGGGCGTACAAAATTTAAGAAGCTATGTTTCGTGAAATTCGAGCCTTCGGCAATCTCAATCGCGCTCTTTTGATTCCATTAAAACGTCGTGCAGCACCCAGCTGAGTTTTTCAATACTATATGGTTTGGTCGCAACCCCGCGAAATCCAAACTTCTTAAAATCAGACATGATCGGATCATTGGAATATCCGCTGGATACAATGGCGCTTGCCTGCGGATCAATGCTCAGCAGCTGCTGGATAGCTTCTTTACCGCCCATCCCACCGGGGATGGTCAGGTCCATGATGAGCGCATCAAATGGCCGACCGGATCGAGCGGCGTCCTGGTAAAGCGCAATGGTTTCAGCACCATCCGAAGCACAGCTGACTTCATATCCCAATTCCATCAATATCTTCTCGGTCACCTTTCTGATGGCCTCATCATCATCCATCACGAGGATTTTTCCGGCACCCTTCTTAAGCCGGGCTTCTCGATCTTCGCTTTCAACCAGCTCTTCGTGGCTTGCCGGCATGTAAATACGAAAGGTCGTCCCCTTACCCATCTCGGAGTCCACCGTAATATGGCCGTCGTGGGCGTTAATGGTGGTGTATGTCATTGACAGTCCGAGACCACTCCCCTTGTGCTTGGTGGTAAAATAGGGGTCAAAAATTTTGGCTAAATGTTCCCGTGGGATTCCAAGACCCTCGTCTTGCAAGGAAATTTTAACATATCTTCCAGCCTCCAGGGGCAAACCGGATAGCGCCTCCAGGGTAGCGTTACGCGCATGCAAACGGATGGTACCCCCTTGAGGCATGGCCTGTATCGCGTTGAGAGCAAGGTTGTGAATCACTTGACTAAACTGCCCAAGGTCTACGCTCACCGGCCAGAGGCCCTCGCTGATGTTGAATTCGCATTTCACCTTTGATCCCCGCAGGGCAAAAACAGTTGATTCCCTCAACACATCGGTTATGGAGGCCGTTTTTTTAACCGGCGCGCCCCCCTTTGAAAAAACCAGCAACTGCCGCGTCAGCGCACTCGCTCTTGATGTGACACGCAGGGCCTCATCCAGTGCTTCAAAAATATTTTCCCCTTGATCGGCCTCGAGCTTTGCCAAGGATATATTTCCCATGATCCCGGACAAAAAATTGTTAAAGTCATGGGCGATCCCCCCGGCCAGGACACCTAAAGATTCAAGCTTCTGGGCCTTGAGAAGCTCCTCTTCCAGCTTCTTTTTCTCGGTGATGTCATGGGCGATGGTAGTCGTTTTGACCGGCCGGTCATTTTCATATTCGATTTTTGTATGGACCAGCAAACACAGTTCACGGCCATTTTTTGAAGTGATTTTAGCTTCGGCAATCTGGGGGACCGGCTCACCTTTCAACATTTTATCGGCTCGCTCAAGGACCTTCTCCTTACTTTCCTCATGGAGAAAATCCCACATTGTCAAATTAAGAAATTCTTCCTTTGTAACGCCGAGGTACTCACACATGAGATCATTCGCACTGATTAATTTGCCGGTTGTCAAATCAACCTCATAAATTCCAGCGGGAGCGATGTCGAAAAGCTGCCTGTATTTTGCCTTGCTCTCACGCAACGCCGCCTGCACGGATTTGTGGCGGTCGGCTGTGGTTTTTTCCAAAATATCGATTCTGCGGTTCAGTTCAGCTACTTCCGCAAGGAGTTCTTCTTTGGTTTTATCCGTATCTTTCATATAACGGTCTCGATAGATCGGCGTGTGAAATAAAGAACCATGGCCCAAAGAACCAGGCTTTGATTTTACCCCGCAGTGATGGTGTTTGCCGGTAAACACCGTATGGAACTTGCTCTTTTAATGGTAAAATATGACAGCCTCGCTAAAAGTCAAAAAAAGGCATCAATCTTAGGTACTGAATTCACAATAAAATCCGGCTGCACCGCGCCGGTCAAATCGCTTTTTTTAAACTCACCGGTCTTCACCAGCACGGATTTTATCCCTGCCCTGCGGGCTCCCAAAATATCTGTGGCCACCCGGTCTCCAATCATCAGCACACTGTCGCGATCTGCATTGATACCCTCAAGGGCCGCGTCGAACATGTAGGTGCCGGGTTTGCCAATGTAGGTCGCTTTAATGCCGGCGGCGTCTGCCAGCATCTGGCCGTATGCTCCCACGGTAAGTTCTACACCGCCCAAACTGTGGTCGACCTTTTCAGGGATCATGACGATGAGTCGGGCACCCGCCAGCAAGAACTTCAGTGCCCTGTTCATATTTTCGAAGTTAAACCCTTCCCGGTAATCCCCCAGGACAATATATTCCGGATTTTTATCGTCCTGGTTGACATTCCTGAATTCTTCAAGGCCTTTGCCTTTCAGCATTACCCAGCAGGATTTCGGTTTCAGTTCCTCGAGATAACGCGCCGTTGCCCAGGAAGCTGTGATGACTTCCTCTTCCAGCACATCAAACCCCAACTGATGCAGCTTCGCGGCACAAACCTTCCTGCTTTTTAATGTGCTGTTGGTCAGAATGCGGATATCAATCCCTTTTTTCCTTAGGGCCTCCAGCAATTCAACAGCCCCGGGATAAGCCTTGCCCTGAAATTCAAGCACCCCGTCGATATCAAACAGAACGCCTTGGAATTTTTCACTCATATCATGCTTCGTTTTCACCACCGCCCTCCAAAAATCTGATCCCCGATACCTGACAGCGACACACTTTGCACATTCCCGCCTTGCATAAAACAAATTTTATCATCAAAAACCTTCAGAGACAAGGTAATTGCAGGCGGCGGGAAAAACTTGGATTTGACAATTCACCCGTCCTTCTTTATCATGCTGACCGGAAATCCAATGATTGAATATTTTGGAGAGTAACTTTTCACAACACCAGGGGTACCCTACCATGGAAAATTCCATTGTTGACCTGTTAAGCGAGCTCGTTCGGATCAATTCCGTTAATTTGACGCTCTCGCAAGGCCCGGGAGAAAACGAAATTGTAACATTTATTCGACATCGCTTGGATGAACTGGAGCTGGGTCCGAAAATTCAGACCGTCGCACCTGACAGGCACAATGTCATCGCCGTGGTCTCGGGCTCCAATCCCGGAAAATCCCTACTGTTAAACGGCCATCTCGACACCGTCGGTGTTGAAGGCATGGATGATCCGTTCAGATTGAGAAGGGAGGGTGACAGGCTCTACGGCCGAGGGGCCTATGATATGAAAGGCAGCCTTGCCGTCATGCTATTGCTGGCCGAGTATTTCACCCGGCATCCGCCGCCACTTGATATTCTTTTGACATTCGTAGCCGACGAAGAAGATAAAAGTCTCGGCATGGACTATTTGGTTGAAAAATGGCTCCCCAAAATCTCTCCACCGCCGATCGGCGCTATTTTCTTGGAGCCAACCGAAGAGGATATCGGAGTATGTCACAAAGGCTTCAGCTGGTATCAAGTGGAAGTTGCCGGCAAAGCCGCCCATGGCAGTCTGCCCGAGGAAGGTATCGATGCCATCTTGCCGTTACGGTCTGCACTGAATGAACTGAACAAGATCCAGGCTGATTTGTTAAATCGCGCACCAGACCCCTTGCTGGGGCATGCAATTCTTCACAGCAGCATTATTGCAGGGGGGACTGAGCTAAGTGTCATTCCCGGCCATTCCTGCCTGCAATGGGAACGACGCACTCTGCCGGGGGAATCGCAGCGGGATCTGGACATGGAACTGGAGCGGACCGTTCTAGCCGTTGAAAACCACCCCGGAAATCATGAGGTCAAGGGCCGCAAACTTTTCTCGAGGCCGCCATACAGGGTCCCGGATGATGCCGAAATTTTAGCTCGTTTGCAAAAGGCGTCACCACAATCCTCGTCTGTGGGATTTCCTTTCTGGGCAGACTCCGCTCTAGCCGGAGAGGCGGGCATCCCTTCCGTTCTATTCGGTCCCATCGGCCATGGTGCCCATGCGGTGGATGAATGGGTCAGCCTGAAAAGCCTGTTGAAGATTTATGACACCTTAAAGCGACTTATATCGGACTTTTAAGCTACCTGCATTTACAAGAAAAGACTATCATGAAATTGAAGGAGCGAAGCGACATCCACAAATATTCATTCATCAATTCCGGTTGTCCGGCTCCTACCATTCGAACGAATTTCAAGCAAGAAATTATTTTCGGGCTTGACAACCGGTTTTATTTTTGACATATTGCCGCGAACAGTGTTAGGGGAAACAAAATCATGATGCCAATAATCTCGAAAAACACGCGTACCCGTTTCCGTCGCCGCTGCAGGCGACGAAATCCCGGGGTTGTTTTATGTTGGACATGATATTCGTAATACCTGAATGGAAGGCAATCAAACCCCGGCGAACGCCGGGGTTTTTCTTTTTGTAAAAGGAGTGAATAATGGCAAAGGACAAGGTTCAAAAAGTAGTACTTGCTTACAGCGGCGGGCTTGACACCTCCGTGATCGTTCCGTGGTTGAAGAATAATTACCATAATTGTGAAGTGATCTGCTTCACGGCCGATGTCGGCCAGCAGGAAGAACTGGAAGGCCTGGAGGAAAAGGCGATTGCATCCGGCGCCGCCAAGCTGATAGTAAGCGATTTACGGGAGGAATTTTTAAGAGACTACGTATTCCCGACAATGCAAGCAGGCGCTGTGTACGAGCGCGATTACCTCCTGGGCACATCTATTGCCCGTCCTTTGATGGCCAAAAAAATGGTTGAAATCGCGGAAGCGGAAGGGGCGGACGCCATCTCCCATGGCTGTACCGGTAAGGGAAACGATCAGGTCCGGTTTGAACTTACCGTGATGGCACTCAATCCCAAGCTCAAGGTTATTGCACCATGGCGCGAGTGGGAAATCCGCAGCCGGGAAGATGCTATTAAATATGCCATGGAATATAATATCCCCCTGGCACAAACCGAAAAGGATATTTACAGCCGCGACCGCAACATCATGCACCTTTCCCATGAAGGCGGATTGCTGGAAAATCCCTGGAACGAGCCGGAACCTTCCATGTTTCAATTGTCCGTTAGCCCTGAAGAAGCACCGGATGAACCCGAGTACATCGAAATCGGCTTTGAAAAAGGTAATCCGGTAAGCTTGAACGGTGAGACGCTGTCGGCGGTTGATTTATTTACGCGCCTAAACAAAACAGCAGGCGCCCATGGAATCGGCCGCGTCGATATTGTTGAAAACCGGCTGGTGGGGATGAAAAGCCGGGGAGTTTATGAAACTCCCGCGGGCACGGTTATTTTCCGTGCCCATCAAGCGCTGGAGAGTATGTGCCTTGATAAGTACACCATGCATTATAAAGATTTTGTTGCAGTCAGGTATGCGGAGCTGGTTTATAACGGCATGTGGTTCATGCAACTGCGGGAAGCCCTGGACGCTTTCGTAAAGGTGACCCAGCAAAAGGTCACCGGTACCGTGCGTCTGAAGTTGTATAAGGGTAATATCATTGTAGCAGGTCGCAAAAGCCCTAACAGCCTGTATCGCGAGGATTATGCCTCTTTCGGAGAAGAAGATGTATACAACCAGCAGGACGCCCAGGGATTCATCCAGCTGTTCGGTCTGCCGTTAAAGGTCGAGTCTCTCCTGGCTATTGACGGTGGCGGAGAAAGCCGTTATCACAGTCCCGACTACAGCAAGTTTAAGAGAGATTAGCTCGGGGTGCGAATTGTGATGGATACTATATAAATTGAATACAATCCTTAATTTAAGGCAATTTGGGCACTTTAAACTTTAGGCATTTATTACAATGAAGGCACGACTGATTTTATCCGATACAACCCAATTTGAGGGGCTTTCCTTGGGTGCCATGGGCACCAGCACCGGCGAGGTGGTTTTTAATACCGCCATGATGGGCTACCAGGAGATTTTAACAGATCCATCGTACCATTTTCAACTGGTGACCATGACCTATCCGCAAATCGGCAACTATGGCGTTAATCCCAGCGATTTTGAATCCAGACGAATTTACGCTGCCGGGTTCATCATTCGGGAATACAGCCCGGTGGTCAGTCACTGGCAGGCTACCAAGTCGCTGGATGAATATTTGAAATATTATGGCGTGGTGGGCATCAGCGACATCGATACCCGGCAGTTGACCCGTCATCTGCGCGACCATGGAGCTCAGATGGGAATGATTACCACCTCCGATGAGCCGTCTGAAGTACTGTTGGAACGGCTTAATAGCGGCAAACAGCTTGTTGGACGGGACATTGCCGCAGAAGTCACCACCGATCAAAATTATAATTGGCCCATGGATGAGAAAGACAAAATTGGTGGGGAACCTGGTTTCAGAGTGGCAGTTTACGATTTTGGAGTGAAATTTTCGATCTTAAGGGCGCTTTACCAGCACGGTTGTCAGCTGCGGGTATTTCCGGCTGACACCCCTGCTGATGAGGTGCTGGAATGGAATCCGGACGGTATTTTTCTGTCCAACGGCCCCGGCGACCCCGAGCCGGTGAAGTACGCCGTCGATACTGTGCGGGCTCTTTTGGGGAAAAAGCCCATATTCGGCATCTGCCTGGGGCATCAGATTTTAGGTCTGGCCCTGGGAGGTAAAACCACTAAATTAAAATTCGGCCATCACGGTGCCAATCACCCGGTAAAATATCTGCCCAAGGCAGCCGTGGAGATCACTTCTCAGAATCACGGATTTATCGTCGACGCGGACAGTCTGCCACAGGACGAAGTCGAGATTACTCACATAAATTTAAATGACGGTACCCTAGAGGGCTTCAGGCACAAAACGCTTCCGGCATTTTCGGTTCAGTATCATCCCGAATCCGCGCCCGGTCCCCGGGACAGTCGGTACCTTTTTGAAAACTTT
>CALZJV010000232.1 GCA_945787595.1 uncultured Desulfobacterales bacterium
AAAATAAGGATAAGACTGGTTATTGTCAATAAAATGAATTGGTTAGTGATACAATGTGGCAGTTTAAAAGGCGGGCGTATGGAAAAGCTGGGGTGTAGATAGCTTGGGGTGTAGATAGCTTGTAGATAGCTTGCCATACTCTGTAATTCGATGGTTATCGAAATATATGAAGATAAGTTTTGGATATCATATGATTTTTAGGGTTGTCAAATGTAAAGATTGATAGCAGATAGCACTACTGCTGGCCAGGGAACTCGGATGGATGATATTATAGGTTTTTTCAGCCAATGAATTTTTCAGATTCGTTGGATATTTAACAGGTTTTGAACTTAAAAAAACCATGTATTGTGGTGAAAATTATCTAATTGATTATGAATAAGAACAGATTCCAGAATGGACTATTAGATTCTATGAAATTTCAAGTACATGGGGGTGAAAATAATTCTAACAAAAATTAAAGGATCTTATATAAAAGATTACCAAGTTTTCCTAACAAATCACCGCTGACTACTTCAAATTCTATGCCCATTCCCATACGATTTGCATTAGTCACTTTACCTATGACTCTATATGGTTTGGCATCGCCATCAAACTGGATATCCATCAAGAATTTTTCTCCAACTGAAAATGGTTTTTGAGTCTCTATGAAACAGCCACCCAGACTAATATTGACAATGAAATTGTTGAAGATACCTTCATTATAAACATACCGAACAGGAATTCTACAGACTTTTCGGGGATATGCTCTTCTTTCTTTAAGATTTAATTTTGCAATCTTCTTTAACAGAAATCGTTGCTCTTCTGAACTTAAATTTAATACCAGATTGAACAACTTTGTCATATAGATATTGTTTTTTTGAAGTTTAATTTCAGATAAACTCATGACGGCAAAACATGAACTCCATAGTTAGAATTTTTTACAATTACTCGTAATTTTAACAAACCTTCAATGAAAATGGCCCTATGTTGGTTATCGGATTTTTTTTTCAAACTTAAAAAAATTATTAAAGCAACATTATAAGAAGATTGAGAGGCTGTCAGGAGACAAGATAGAAGTACTACCTTGTAGCAACAAATGAGGGTGTATTAAGAGGTTGCGACACATGCATAATATTTTTGAGTATACAAAGCAGCTGTTACAGATTTCTTGCCAGTATCATAACTTACTGAAAATGTTAAATTTAAAATGGATATCATAAAAATTTAGGTGATGTCAAATGTTCAGATTGATAGCAGTTGTGTTGCATGAAATTCGGCCTTCCGAATATGGGCCACAGATATCACAAATTTAAATGGCCATTGATAATTTCAGCTTTATTGGAGATATTACACAGTTTTTTAGACTCTCAAAATGACTGGGTGTGAATCAATGTACACAAACAGCTATTTTGCAGCGGGTACAATAAGTGGCTCGGGATCATTTCCACTTCCATACAATTCCTTTTTTAGGTTAAAGCCAACCCATCTTCCTCTGGTTGCCGGAGGAGGCCCGGCGGCGATCCAAAAGTTGAGCGTATCGGCTCTGAAAATTGCCGAATGTAGGTTAGTCACCTCTGGGTATTTCATCCAGCAGATCTCGCTGCCGCGATTTAGATCGATCAGTTTATTTATGTTCATTTCGTCCTGATGTTCGGCTAAAAAGGTTTTGGCTTCATTGTAACGATCTAAACTACTCTCATTAGGCTTACCAATATTGAGTATTCGGGTATGATTGGTTAAAATGAGGTAATCATCCTTCATCTCATAATAGGCGAATTCCTCGCTATTGAATTCATAAATACCGGCTGTTTTTGAGTCGGCCACTAGCCACATTTTGGAACCACGCCGTTGCGCTGCTTTCAATATCTGTCCGGCTTGCTTTACTGAGCCCGCATATTGTGCGACTTCCCTGCGCAGGATGAATTCCGGTTGCCCTTTCGCATATTTTTTCGATGCCCTGCTGATATCATGCGCGCCAATGTTCAAGCCGGTTTCATTAAAAGCAGTTCTGGTACCAATGAATCCCGGCAAATGCGATATGGATACAAATGCATAGCCGCTGGTGGGTTTATAAAAATAAAGTCCGGCTGGTAGAGTAGGCTGATTGTATAAATCTAAATTACGGCTTCGCAAAAGACTTGCATCCGGGGATCTGACGACGACAGATGCGCAGGCCACATCAATTGAAATGGGCCCCAAAACATTCATTACCAATAGCACTTCATAGGCAATCCCTGATCCCGTTGAGAGGCCCTGTAATTCCTCTTTGTATTCAGATGGGATAAACTCTTCCCATTCCTTTGCTCTCTTATATAAAAGGTTTTCTCCATATGACGTTCCCAAAGACTTCTTTTTAACTAAATAGAGAAACTCTCTAACCCAATTCCTGATTTCTTCCCGTAAGAGGACTCCCCGAGTGTAGCCAGTATCATAAGGCTCTCCGCTTAAAACAACGACAAGGATTCCATTTTTATAGTATTTCTTGCTTTTTCCGAAATAGGTGACATTGTCCTTTTCCTGTAACGCAAGGGACTGCATACTAATTAGCCGGGGGTGCGGTAATGGTTGAGATGTGGGAATTTTGATATTTGCCTTACTGACACATCCCAATAAGAGGCTAATTGAAACGATAATTGCAAGGAAAGGAGGCATTGATTTTTGAATCCAATTACGGATAGCCATTCCGTTCACCTCAATTATGTGAGAAATTAGAAAGAAGCTGTTGTTTCGCTTTTAGTAATGGGTACAGACACATTGTGTTATCTAAACCTCGGTAAAAATAATGATATGCTCTAAATTTGCCTTTATTTTGACGTATCCCCGATTTTCACATTTCTTGCCATACTCAACAATTCGACCGTTATCGAAATATGTGGTGATAAGATTCGAGTATCACAAAGGTTTAGGGGCTGTCAAATGCTGGAATCGCAGGTTTCGCAAATCTTGTGAAATGGTTAGGATATGCAACGGCTGAGCTGATCTGCATGCGAATAAAAAGTGCTGTTCGCCCTTCAGCCTCAGCGAGTTGCTACTATGTTTGGCCTTGAATAAAAATCATGAGCAGACCGTGCAAGGGACTTGAAGAACGTTCTCCGGGCTCCGGAGAGCAAATTTTAAGGCCTATTCTCACCCAGATAACCCCCCATTGGTTGCCTCAACGCTGATTCACTGCACCGATTCCAAATTGTCTCTTAAAACCAATCGAAATTTCCCAGTTCTTGGATCCACCGGCAAATCTTCCGATGCTTCAATCTTAAAGGAAACGTTTTCCATATCCTTTGCAGAAAGAATCGAATCTATTTTTGATTTTATTTCCCGCAGCACTTCATTTTTTTGAGACTCGTTTATGCCTTTATTTAAAAGAGCTTTAAATATAAACGATTGCTTATCAATCAGTTGAATTTGAAACCGGCGCAGGTCTTTTATAAAGTACCGGTAGATCGCATTGGGATTAATAAAATCGTCACTTCCATATTTATTCGTAAGGACAATTGTATATTCTCTTCGGCCGATAACCTCTTGTACTTTTGTGAATGGAAGGATTCTATCATCGTCAGGGACAGGGATCAGAACATCTTCCATTCTGTAACGAATCAGGGGCACGGTATAATTAAAAAGGTTTGTCACGCAGGTATGATCACTTTGAAGCTCGAAAATCAGATCATTTTCCAGTAGATACATGTCGCCGTATTCAGGTTTACAGATCCCCATATAAAGGAATTCTGTACTTGCGTAAACGTTTAGTAGTCTGCAGCCAAAGGTGTTTTCAATGAATTCTCTATCGGTCGGGCGTAGCGGCTCAGCGCAGCTTTCAACGACGGATGGGCGGACGTTAAGCATTCCCTCGATTTGTTTCTCTAAAGATCAATTTCGGCACCAGCCGCATTGAAATGGACACCATGGTGACGCCAGCAAAGTGGCCTTTCGTTGCCCCTAAAAAAGCGATTCGCTTTCTTTTTCTTTGCAAGTTAAAGCTGACCAAGCCCATCCCATGGGCCATGCCGCGGGCGAAATCATTTTGGGAATATACAAAAAATCCAATCTCTCCGGATGTGCCTGACCCGTGGAGAACATAATATTGATTACGAAACAGATCTAACGGATCTTTTGAAGATTCAATAAAATTCGAAATAGCTTCCCTGGTGATCCTTTGATCCGTAACGATCTCATCAAAGTTTTCGATGACGTCTCGTTTTGTCATCACAGGGAAATCATCCGGTAAACAACGATATGGATCGATGTGATGTTTCGCGATAATTCTTTTGTAAAATGGCGAACGCTCCTTGATAAAGGCAACGAACTTTCGGAATTTTTGCAGGTTTTTTGCTCTGATGTCTTCGAAGCATAATTTTATGCTTTTTAAATGGTCAAATTTAGTTTTTAGTAACGTAAAGGTGTTCATAATAAACAATCATCACCGCTATCGTTTACTCTTTATCTGAATTTTAAACGAATCTCAACCAGCAAATTCCGGTTCGTTTTTTGTATATAGCTAATTAAGCGGTCCATGTTTATCGACAAATAAACTACCCGTCTAAACGATTCTTCTGCTACTTCCACGTCGAATCTCATCAACTCCAGTAGGCTTCTCCATCATGCAAATTCAGATTTTTGTCGATTAGCTGGAGATCTGAACTTTGAGAAAAGGACTCGAAGTTCAATTGGTCTGTTTTTGAAATAATTCGATCATTAATGATAGGTCACCACTTACCGTGTACTTTTGTTCCGCGAACATTTGTTGTCCGTCAGCTTTGCCAGTAACTATATCCATCCATAGTTCGAAAGGCGTCTCAATAGCGATATCGGGGTTTTTATTAGTACCTTTTTCTGCGTCTACTTTTCCCTGTTCAATTACGAAGTAGCATGATTCTGCCACTTCACCAGAAAAGTTAAATTGCAAAATTGTCTTTTCCCCACCGACTGTTTCAGAATTAAGACCAAAAGAAAAGAGCAACATAAAGCTTTCAATGGAGTCTGGCCGTGGAACCATATTTTTATCCTTGAATTCTTTTGGTGTCACCCCCTCGGCGATACAGGTCTTCCAGTATAAATTGCCAATTTGGGCAAACGTTTGATTATCAATGATCGGTTGCTGGATCCGATTTAATGTTTCGTTGCAAACTTGCCGGGAGTTTACCAGTTCACGCCCTGCCTGAATCGTTGCATCTAGTACCTCCTCTTTCTTATCTTCAATGCTGGATAATGTCTCTGCGGCGGGTCGGTATATTTCAGCCAATAGTCTCTGATGACGGCCAAACAAAAGATTGACATAATTTGAAAGTTGATCAAAAACTGACATTTCTATAAAGCCTGCCACCGATAGAATTACAGCATCGGGAGGAGTCTGGCGAAGAGGGTGCACGGTCCGGCTATCACGTTGTTCAAGGAAAGGTTCGTGTACTGGAAGGGTGCGCTCAATAAAGGCCTTCATCTCGGCGTTTACCGTATAATGATAAAGAGGCGTTGCGTAGACCACCAAATCTGATCTTAGCCACTTTGGGAACAATTCTTTTGTCATGTCATCTTTATGAATACACTTGCCAGGGGTCTTGGTCCAGCAAGTGAAGCAGCCGATACAATTCTTAATTTTTTTTTCGCGCAGGTTCACGACTTGGACCTCAGCACCAGCTTCTTGCATACCTTCAACAAGATGATCAAGCATGAGTTCGGTTTTGCTCTGGCCTCCGCTCCTGGGACTGGAGTTAATGGATAGTATTTTCATAGTGCCTTCCTTTCATATCTTCCATTAGCTATTACCCTAATTGATCGAAAATTTTCACTTAATTTTTCCTGAATCCTTATCAATCATGGCTCACTAGAGAAAAGTATGAACTTTTATTTCTCACTTATAAATGAAATATGGATGCAGTTTCTATCATCTGTAAAGCCTTGATTGATAAGGGTTGATACGCAGAATTCTTCGAATTATGGCTCGATTAGGATATTAAATTCCAAGAGTGATCACCCAAGCTTTTATAATTATATTATCAAATCTCGGATAAAATTGTGATATGCTCTAAAACTAATCCCAAATTTGACGGAGTTCCGACTACATGTACTCTTGCCAATACATGGAATTCGTTATTATTTCAGATAGAAATACGATATCACCACGTTTTTCACATTCTTTATCTGGTTTGAGGTTCATATTCAACCATTTTATTTCATCAAGTTCTCTTTTCTGACGTGATCTCGGATTAGTGAGTTCAAAAAGTCGAGAAATATAAAATCGAACAACAAATTGAGGTCTTCTACAACCCGCAGGACCCCAGCATTTCGGTGTTGGAACCCGGGGGCAGCATTCTGGGAATTTTTCTATCCGGAGCTGCCCATTTCATGCTAATCGGTGTTCTACTGGTTCTCGCATCCGCCCTTATTTGGGATTATCGAAAGACAAATAAAATGATGATAACGATAAAAGCGGGATGCCAATGATTTAATCCCTCGTCATGTATGGATCGTACCGAAAATGCCCGTGTCACCCCGGGGCGGTTACGGTCAACCGGTATGACTCACCAAGTCACTCTACCACCGAAAAAGTTGACCATCCACGCCGTATCCACGTCAAGCCCGGTAATACGTTCAAGGCCTGTCGTTGTGTCCTTCACTTGTATTTTTCGTTTATCATGAACCGACAAGGTCGACACGGGTTGGCTTTTTCCCCGGCCTTTATAGAGTTGCTGTTTCATCAGGTCGGTGCGGTGTATTTTATCGGATGGGATATTGGATTGCAGTATTTCTTGATTTATCTGGCCGGGCTTACATTATGTTATGGAGTTTACAAAAAAAGTACCCGCGAGATAACTTTGAGGATGACTTTACCATAGTGGAAGTGGCTTTCGGATAAAATAGTGTGGCTTTTAGCTGCATTTTGCCTCCTTTTTTAAGGATTCTATCTGATTAAGGTCTCGCTTTTTTTGCGATCCATCTAGATAACAATCTCAAGGCGCTGCATTAATTTCAAAGCTATCAGTCATTGGGTATTTTTTGTACAGCCTTTCGAATGGATTCCAACAGTTCACAGGCCTCTGTTGCCTTATCCGGATTAATTCCCGGCAAGGCCTGTTCGATGATTTTATGTTCTTTCCGGCGGGCCTGCCGAAAAGCGAGACGTCCAGGTTCCGTCAATGCTGTTAATTTAGACCGCTTGTGACGTGGGTTGTCCGAAAACTCGAGAAATCCGCGGGAGTGCAAATCATTGCATACCGTTTGAACAAACTGGCGAGATACACCCAAAAAGACGGCCATATCAGGAACAGTAGCCGGCCCGATGTGGCTAAGGGCGCGAATAATCTTATGCTGCGATGTGCTCAACCCGGCTTGTTCATGCACCTTATCCATGATACCAAGCAGTGCGGCATGCAACTCAAAGACCTCACGAAATAGATCGTGAAACTCCCTTCCGGCTGTATGTTTAATGGTTTGTTCTGTCATGGCTATAGCCACCGCCTAACCCTGCGACAATACGTCCTGTATTCGTCGCCAAATCCCCTCTCCATATAGGCTTCCTCGCGCGGAATGAAATAAAGCCAAAGGTAAAGACCTAAGGGAAGATACGCGGCGAACATCCACAGGCTGCCAACCAACAGCCCGACACCCAGGAAAAAGGCTGAACCGCCAACGTACATGGGATTGCGACTAAAACGATAGGCTCCCTGCAATACAAAAGTGGTGGCTGGGAGATTCGTGGGCACGTTCGTACCGATGCTTTTAAAATTTTCGTGGGCCATCACCATGAAGACGAACCCGGCACCTCCAAGCCCCAGCCCCAAGACCAGGCGTACCGGTTTTGAGAGCATGGGGAAATCATGCGGAAACAGAAACTCCAGAACACCTCCCAATATTAGGCAGGCATAGAACACTGTGGGAGGCATGATGTTTACTCCCGGGGAATCATGCTCAACTCTGTCAGAAGTGGTCGCTAATGTCATCTCGTTCTCCTTAATTTTAGACTGGTTTGGTGAGATAATAATACATGACAACTATATTGTCAATATGGCAGTTTAATTGTCATTAATCGTATGAATGGCCTGGAAACGCGAATCTTTGTGATTCCCGATTGGAACGAAAAGTTCACAATAAGTTTATTAAACCGGGCGTATTATATTTTTATACCATCTAAGGTCGGTAATTTAGGCTTGCCTAAAACCAGAGATCGTGTCTGAAAAAAATCTTTGATATCAAACTAAAATTATTGTAGATTTGTGACGGCAATCCTAACGATTCCGATCTTTGCCGGTACCTACAAATAAAGTTTCGTTAAAGAATGGCTGCAATAGGATACAAGCCTGTCGCTCACCACAAGTGGAGAGGTGAGGCCGCATTACTGCTACTTATTAGATATAACATCCAACAATTCTTATGAACACACACACAACTAGTATCCAATCAGACTTTTACAAGCGGCTGGTTCTTGCACTATCAACATTTACATTCACATTTGTGGTGGCGATTCCGCAAATGTCGCTGCCGGTGCTGTTTGATGAAATTTCCGCAGAATTAGGCTTGAGCCTGGTGCAGGTCGGATGGATTTGGGGTATCGGTTCTGTGCTGGGCATATTGGTGGGCCTCATTGGTGGGCCAGTCGGTGACCGGTTTGGACCGAGACGGACACTTGCTGTTGCTTGTCTATTTATGGGGATAGCTGGTGCGGCGCGGGGTCTTTCGAACGGCTTCACGATGTTGGCACTTACCACGCTCCTTACCGGCTTTGCGCAATGGTCGATCCCGATGAATATCCATAAGACCTGTGGAATCTGGTTCCCCAAAGAACAACTTGGCATGGCGAATGGTGTCGTTGCAGTGGGGATGGCATTCGGATTTCTATTGGGGTCGCTTTTGGCGGCAACCGTCTTTTCGCCGTTATTGGGCGGTTGGCGAAATGTGCTTTTCGTGTATGGTGCGGTGGCGATTCTGTTTGGTATGTTCTGGTGGTTTTCACAGGAGAAGGCAGGGGTGAAAGGCCAACAGAGCAATCAAATGATCACCTGGCGGGAAACCATCGGGCATGTGATGCGCTTGCGCAACGTGTGGATACTCTGTATAGCGACCGCAGGTGTGTCTGGATGTGTCAACGGAATGCTGGGCTACCTACCACTCTACCTACGGGATTTGGGTTGGGAGCCGACAATCGCAGACAGCACGCTTGCATCTTTTCATGCGATGAGCATGCTCTTTGCAATCCCCATTGCGCTGCTTTCCGACCGTCTTGGAAGTCGCCGCGGTGTCCTGACGACGGCAGCACTGCTCATTGGCATCGGAACCGGCCTCTTAGGATTTACCAGTGGTGTCTTGATCTCGGCGGCAGTTTTGATGGCCGGCATCTCCCGTGACGGCTTCATGGCTATCACCATGACGGCCATCATCGAGGAAAAAGGCATTGGCGCGCGATTTGCAGGATCGGCAACAGGGCTGACGATGTCTGTTATGGGGCTTGCCGGTGTCTTTGCACCGCCAGCCGGGAATTGGCTGGTGAACTTTGGGTCTGGACTCCCATTTCTGTTCTGGGCTTCTTTTGTGTTTTTAGGGTTAGTGGGCTATCTTTTCCTGCGGCCACCGGCAGTAGGGAGTACCGGCAGTACTCAAACCCAAAATTAGAAACGGGATTCAAGCACCGCAGTTACTGCTATTGTAACCCTTGTTGCTATTCAACCATTGCTTAAAAGAGGTTATAACAAAAAATTGGTGATAGGCACCGTTACAGGTAAAAGTCTTGGGTTAATTATCCCACCGAGTATAAATTTTATTGTATATGGATATTTGACCGACACTTCGGTTGGAAAGCTATTTATAGCGGGTTTGCTACACCCACCGAGGCAGGCGCGATATTGGTATTATACAGTTTAATATGTACCTTTATCTATCGCAGGATGGATTTTAAATGCGTTGAAAACTCCTCGACCCCTCAGATAAATTGAGAATTAGGAATAATACAAGGTTGACTTTTACACGTGTTCACCTCAACTGTCACATGGTTAATTTCATCATAAGCAGATAATAGGTTTTTATAGTACTCCGGTGACTTTGGAAAATGAGTGACAATTGATATGATGGCCGATAGATGATGTGGGCCGACTCGCCAAACATGAATATCAGAAATTCGATTGTCGGAATCAGACTCTATAATTGATTTGATTTCAGCAATAGCCTCTTGATTCACATCTCGATCCAATAAAACCTTACCCGTATCCACCAATAACCCATAAGACCATTTGGTTATGATTAATGCACCAACAATACCCATGATCGGGTCCATCCATACCCAGCCGAGAGCCTTACCGGCGGCTAAAGCGATGATAGCCAATAGCGATGTCAGAGCATCTGCCAATACGTGTAAATATGCAGCCCTGAGGTTGTGATCATGGTGCATTTTATTCGGCGCGGGTCCATGTCCGTGATTGTGTTTTCCTTGTAACAGGAAAGCACTGACGACGTTTACGATTAGGCCTAAGGCTGCCACCACCATAGCTTGATTGAAATGGATCGGCAAAGGGTTTATCAACCGCTTTATGGACTCAGCTCCCATGAGTAGTGCAATGACAGCTAAAACCACCGCACTCGCAAACCCGCCAAGTACGCCGACCTTGCCGGTACCAAAACTATAATTGGGGTTATCGGAATGGCGGCGAGCGTAGTAATAGGCAGTGACCGTAATGCCCAATGCAACTGCATGAGTACCCATGTGCCAGCCATCAGCTAATAGCGCCATTGAGCCAAATAAATAACCGGCAAAAATCTCAATGACCATCATGAAAAGAGTTAACACTATAACTCTTTTGGTATTGCGCTCTCCGTGAGTGTCATCCGCGTTAAATCGGTGACTATGTTGCCAGTCATCAAGACTATGAATATGCATTTTAATTCCTGCACCTTCAGGTCTATTGAGGTATCCGGACTTGGTTTAAAATTCAAGTAATTGAGGGGTCGGGAAGTTTCTCAAGGCCGTACCGCTGCATGGATAATCATTGGCTTATGTTGAAAACTCCCCCGACCCTTGAATTAATTTCAATTCTTCAACGTTTCCTCCAGGAATTCCGTAAAACGCTTCCAGGATTTTTTATCTGCAGTTTCCTGATAACGGTTTCCACCAAAAACGGTAAACGCATGTGGGGCACCACTGTAGGTGATCATTTCGTGGGCAACGCCGGCCGATTCAAGTTCTTTTGCCAGGCCGGCGAATTGGTCCATGGTAATGGCCGTATCCGCTGAACCATGCATAATCAAAATTTCGCCGCGGGTTTTGGTGTAATTTTGTCCTTGCGGTGTCTTCAGGCCTCCATGAAACGTGGCAAAACCTTTCAGGTCTGCCGCGGATCGCGCCAATTCAAGCACGGCTGCGCCACCGAAACAATAGCCGAAAGCGACGCCATTCCCGATGTTGGCACCTTTGTTCTTGGCCGTAGCCAAGGCACCTTTCATCAAAGTCCGCATTTTCTCTCGGTCTTTGTAGAGTTCACCTGTATGTTGGCGTTTGTCTTTCACCTCAGTGGGCCGCACGCCGGCACCAAATAAATCCAAAGCAAAAACAGCATACCCCAAATCAGCAAGCATGTTGGCACGTTTGACTTCATAATCCGTCAAACCATCCCAGTCATGAATCAGCAGCACGAAAGGCGCCTGGTCAGAAGGACTGATGTAATATCCCTCATAGGGTTGACCATTGACCTGATAGGTAACCGCAGCGCCTGTGGCGCCAAATGCAGCAGAGGAAACCATTAACAGTGAACATACGTAGATAAGGTATCGCATGATTAAATTCTCCTTTATCGTTTATCTTATAATCGCCTCATTCAACATTGATATTGTGCTTCTGTCCTGTTTTCAGGAAGCATAGCTAGTTTCCATCCATAAATGGTCTTTTTGCCCAATCTCGGCGTCAATCGGCGCGTTTGATTGTGCGACGTAGCCAGCTACGTCTCCGCACAAACGCTTGGCTACGTCTCCGCACAAACGCTTGATTTGCTTGACCTTGGACAAAAATCCGAATTTATGGATTGGAAACACTGCTCAGTGCTCAAACTGATTTCAACCGATTTATGGATGGGCACTAGCTAATTTTATTCCAAAGTAATACACGAAGTGCATCAAGTCCAGCAATCACAACGTGAAGTTCAACTAAAAACCATTATCAAAAGCATAAAATGTGGTCTCAGGGCATTGAGGCGGGAAATTGTAACTCCCTCAGATCAAATATAAAATTTACGACTACGATTATAGGTGCTGAATCTATACCAATTTTTTTTTGCTAAAGGTTTCCTTCCTGCAGGAGGATAATTTCCAGCCCCTTAGAGTCTTTTGGGCATATTCGCCACAGGCCTTGCAGACGATGTATTGCAGTATTATATTGTTCGATATCACCTGGAAAGCGTTGTCGGCGGGATCCCATCTAATATTTTAATAAATTGTAAAGTTTCAATTCCCAATTCGACCAAACTACATACTTATATTCGTACAAATCGATCTGTGAATAACCCCAATCTTGCAAAGGAGGTTACGGTGAAAACCAGATATCCGATACGTTTTTTTAAGTTAATATTTTTAGTTATTTTACTGATTGTTTCGTATACTTCGGTCACTTTTGCTGAGACTTATAAATTAGACCCAGTGCACACTTCTATAATTTTCCGAGTCAAACATCTCGGTGTGGCGTACTTTTTTGGCCGTTTCAACGGCCCTAGCGGCACTTTCTCTTTTGATGAGACCGCACCATCGAAAAGTTCTATAAAGATGCAGGTGAGCACAAATAACATTGATACCGACGTCGAGAAACGTGATAATCATCTTAAAAGCCCTGATTTTTTGAATGCTGAAAAACATCCGCTCATTAAATTTCAAAGCAATTCGGTAACGCAAGTGGCTACAGATAATTATGAGATTAAAGGAGATTTAACGCTACTTGGAAAGACACGCCCCCTGACCATTAAGGCGGCTCATACCGGATCCGGCAAAGATCCTTGGGGTAATTTCAGAAGCGGTTTTAAAACTTCCTTTAGCATTAAACGTAGCGACTTTGGAATGGATTTCATGCTGGGTGGCGTCAGTGATGAAGTTCAGCTGACAGTAAGTATTGAAGGGATAAAGCAATAACTATCCGGTAGAGATTCCAAGCCGGATATCCTGTGGCCAGCTGCACAAGAGGCTTCCTGTCGTTTCAACTTGCAGGAGTCTTGAAGCAGTGGGGTGAGGCGTAATGAAAATTAAGAAAATATG
This sequence comes from uncultured Desulfobacterales bacterium, assembly GCA_945787595.1. Next base: position 13,189 of record CALZJV010000232.1, read on the forward strand.
GTGGCTGTATTTATACACAGTGCTTTGTACTGCCATTTTATTCAATGGCGCCGCCCAGGCAACTCAAGAGACTGAGCAGGTTATTGTGTTTGTGCAGCCCGGTGCATCATCGGTGGATGATGCTTTCAAGAAGTTCAATTTGCCCCTGATCAAACGACTGGCAAAAGAAATGGACGTGGCTGTTCATGTTGTGGACGCATCAAAAGGCGTCCCACCTGAAGTTGACCTCACGCCCCTGATTGTTTACCAGAACCACCGCGGCAGATCGATATATCAGGGCCGCACCACCACTCCCGATCGGATCCGGAATTTTATCCGCACTTCCCGATTTGTTCCCCAGGGAGATGCATTCAATCAACGTGAAAATATTGCCATTTGGCAAGTCGGCCGCACCCGGTTATGGGCGCCGCTTAAAGTTTCCGGGGTTACCGGTAATTCTCCGCCAAATTATGACAAGCAGGCTTTTATCGATGAAGCAGCGGAAGATATTAAAAAAGGGTTTGAAAAATTTAAAATTCAGCAGATAGCTAAATTGGGTCGAGCAGATCGTGGGTTTTATATGGATTTTTATCCCTGGTTATCTCAAGATCAAACGCTCTATCTTTCGCTGGCATTATTTTCTCAATTTCATTGTAAGGCGCCAATATTTAAGCACAAAATTACTGGAAACTGGGGTGAACGCCAAACGCTTTTTCAGCAGGCGGCTTTGATTATGGAAGATGCAGTCCGCAGACAAATAACGGATGCAAAAAGCGGCGATAGTTTTGATCCGGTTAAACGTGATGCGCCTGAAGTCAGCTGGGATAAACTCGGCTTCCAATTACCGCCGGCTCCGAAAACCAGCGGTGCACAGCCAGCCGCAAATATCAAATTGCCTCTTGATTGGGTTCTGGTAAAATCCGGCCCGGCAGATCCGCCCATGATCCAGTTTCGTTTCCCCGCTCCGCTGGATAATTATTCCGGGGAAGTGACTGCCGGCCAGGGTGAGTTAAATCTGTCAAAAGCTTTTCAGCTTGACGGAGCGACAGGATTTATTGAGATTGACACTCGCACCTCCATTACCATGGGTGATCCGATTTTAGATGAAGCCATTCGTGGCAGTGTGATGTTGTATACCAAAAAGTTTTCAGCGTCAAAATTTATAGTGGAAACCATTTATGCCGAGGAGCAACCGATTGCATTCGGTCAACTCACCCCGGCAGGAATTAAAGGAATCTTTGCGCTAAAGGGGAAAAGCGTCCCAATGTCATCAACGGCCGAATTCGAGCCGATCATTGGTGAATACGGTCAGGTAAGATTACTTATCCGGGGAGCATTTAAAATTGATTTGCGTGTATTTAACATCGCCGGGGCCGACGGTCCCGAGCCGGCCAAGCATACATTGCTTTTTGATGTAAATTTTAAATTAAAACCAAAAGATGAAGCCGAATCCTGATGGTAATGCAATGGTAGCATCGTCATCAGAGGGCAGATGAAAGCCTCCGACTCGTGCAAAATTCAGGTATTCGATCAAACAATATTTGATAAATTAGAAGGACCCTAAAAATTTATGGGGATCGCCACACCGAAAATTCAGATAAGAGTGCTGTTAATTATCGCCGCGTTCGTCCTCACTTATTCCGCTTATGCCCTTTACCAGGAGAAATTTGATACCTGGAATTCTCACCTCATCGATCGTCTTTTTAGCGTCCGCTCCCGTATAAGACCGATGCTTGCTTCAGCTGATGAGCGGATCATCCATGTTGACGCCAATTTAAACGCATTTCGATCCCAGCATGCCCAAGTTATCCGTAATCTCTCCTCGATGGACATCGCGATCTTGGCATTTGACACTATTTTTTCCAAGCGTGTGGGTGATCAGGAAGACTCTCCCTTAATTATGGCTGCGGCAGAGGCTGGAAATGTGTATCTGGGATTGGAATTTGATTTCTTGAATTCGCCATCCGGCGACAGCCAAAACGAATTGAATTTAGAACAAAAACAATACCTGAACGCTACAAAATGGCAGGTGGCCGTTGAAGGGAACCCGGACCGAATTCCCATGGCGCATAATCCGGTTATGACTTATCCTGCGCTTGCTTCGGCTTCGCGTGGGCTCGGTTACCTGGATATCGTACCGGATGCGGATGGTATTCTGCGGCGGATCCCGCTCCTGTTAAGGTACGAGGATGCATTCTATCCCAGCATTGCTTTTCGGGCCGTGTGTCACTATCTCGGTGTTTCACCGCAAAAAATCACCATTCAACCGGGACGGGCCATCATATTACAAGGCGTCAGGCCAGATCAAAAGAGCAGTCCGCGGGATCTGATCATACCGATTGATGCCGGCGGCAACATGATCCTCAATTACACGGGGTCGTGGCAAAAAATCCGACATTACAGCTATAGCGAGATTTTGCAGGCGCATGAGACGCCCGAAATGATGCAAAAATTAAAAAAAGATCTGTCCACGAAAATTGTTGTCATGTCTGAAACGGTGGAAGCGCCCATTAAAATTAGACCCATCAGTGCGGATAATAATCTTTCCTCCGGGGCGATTCATTCAATTGTCATACAGAATATCTTGAAGGGTTCATTTCTGAGAGAATTATCGCGTAACGAAATGGTATTGATTGAAATTGTCTTGTTGATGGTCATTTTTTATTTATCCGTCCGATTTTCCGCGCCAACCCTGTCCATAGGGGTTATTTTTTTAAGTGTTGTATACATTATTGTCGGTTTTTACAGCTTTATACATCTCAATTTGATTTTCCATTTTACCCGGCCGCTTCTTGTGCTTTTTTGTGCCCTCTTATTTATTCTAATTGCCAGCGCTGTTGAGAGAGCTGTATTGTTGGCTGAAACAGAGAGGGCCAGAAAACTTGCCGAACGGGAACTTGAGATCGGTCGCGAAATTCAGGCCGGGTTTTTCCCAAATGCACTGCCGACTCCTGAGGGATGGGAGCTTGTTGCTTATTTTCAGGCAGCGCGTCATGTGGGCGGAGATTTCTATGACGCTTTTTCGATCGGTGAAAAAAAGGATATTGGACTAGTTGTTGCAGACGTCTGTGACAAAGGTGTTGGGGCTGCGCTATTTATGGCGCTTTTTCGCAGTCTGATCCGTGTGCTGTCCGGTTCAGCCGGCAACAACAATCATTTAGTTAACCGCTTTTCCCATCATGATCCTGCTAAAACCCTTGAGCACACGATCCTTTCAGTGAATGATTACATTTCAACGACCCATGAAGCAGATAGTATGTTTTCAACCATTTTTTTCGGCATCCTCAATCCGGAATCGGGTGTGCTGCACTATATCAACGGCGGGCATGAACCGCCGATGATTATCGGTGCCCGGGGAATTAGGGCCACGCTGTGTCCAACGGGCCCGGCTGTGGGCGTATACCCGAACGCCGGCTTTGAGGTTCGCAGCATCCAGCTTGAGCCCGAAGATGTATTGCTGGCGTATACGGATGGTGTGGTTGATGCCCAAAACCAGGACGGAGATAGTTTTACAAAAATTCGCCTCTCAGAACTGCTAACAGAATCATACCCTTCAGCAAAGGCCCTGATCGATAGAATATCCAATCAAATCAGAGACCACAATATCGGACAGGAGCAATTTGATGATATTACGATTCTGGCCTTGCGGCGGAAGACAGATTCTGATTAAATATACTATTACTGTAGAAATGGTGTAAGATCAGTCACCAATGGCAACGATATTGTTTGCCGCCAGTTCTCTGATGGTATCCCCGTCGTAACCCAGTGATTCAAGTACCTCTCTGGTGTCGGCACCGATAGCTGCCGGCGGATCATTTCGTTTTGCTAAGTCATAAGATCCAAGCTGGAGCGGAATCCGCGGCACTTTAGTTTTTTCGCCGCCGGGGAATACGGTTTCCAGCAGCCCATAGTCTCCCTGGTTTAACTGGGGATCATCAAAGAGGTCTTCCGGCCGGGCAATGGGTGCGAAGCAGATACCGGCGGTGTCACAGATTTTAATTACTTCTTCTTTGGTGAATTGCTTGATCAGGTTTTCCACCTCCGGCAGAAACCAATCCCGTTCCCGGATGCGGTTATTATTGGTTTGTAATCTTTCATCTTCGAGCCATTCCCGGCGATGAAAGGCTTCGCAAAATTTATGCCAGTGTTTTTCGCTGATGATGCCGATAAAAACCTGCTGCCCATCTTTGGTATCAAATAGCTTATAAACCGACCAGGCACTGACTCTGGCCGGCATGGGGGGAACCGGTTCATCCGTCAAAGCCGCATAGGCCATGTGCTGTCCCATGATAAAAGCGGTGGTTTCAAACAGCGCACCTTTAATGTAAGTTCCTTTGCCGGTTCGCTCCCGGTCATACAGGGCGGTAATGGCTCCCATGGCACCAAACATACCGCCGGTTATATCGATAATCGAACTGCCGGCTCGCAGCGGTTGCCCCGGAGGTCCCGTCATATAGGCCAGACCTCCCATCATTTGGACGACCTCATCCATGGCGACGCGATGTTCATAGGGGCCGGGAAGAAATCCTTTCAAAGACACATAGATCAGACGCGGATTTATTTTTGATAAGGCTTCATAGCCGTACCCCAGGCGTTCAATGGTGCCCGGTCCGAAGTTTTCCAGCACAATGTCGGCTGTTGCGACCAACTTGAGTATGATTTCCTTACCTGCAGGTTGTTTTAGATCAATGGCGAGGCATTTCTTGTTGCGGTTAAAGAAAGGAAAATATCCGACGCCGAACCCTTTCAGACGCCTCGTCGTATCACCGGTCGGGGGTTCGATATGAATGACATCTGCGCCGAGGTCTGCTAAAATCAGTCCTGCCGCCGGGCCCATGACTGCATGGGTAAAAGCTACCACCCTGATGCCTTCCAGCGGCAAGTTCTTTTCTGCATGACTCATAATTTTATTCTCCTCTCGCAAACTGCTTCGAAACGTAAAATAATTGAACCCATGGGACCGCTAATCCGGATAAAACGGAAAAATTGCCACAAAGACCCGAAGACACAAAGCAAGCTTGTTTGCAATAATATATTTTTGTGCCTTCGTGTCTTGGTGGCGAAAATGTCTTGCCGCAAATTTCAAAAACATAACTACTAAGGCCTAGTATTATCCCAGCCGATAGTCACCGTATTTTCTAAGGTAATTGGCCAATCCACCTTCTTCCATAATATCGATCATGGTCTGCGGCATTTTAGCGGCACGATATCGCCTGTTTTTTGTCATATTTTTCAGCGTACCGGATTTCAGATCGATTTCCAGCTCATCGCCCGTAGCTATATCAAAGTCTTCTATTTCCAATACCGGCAAACCGATATTGACGGCATTTCGGAAAAATATGCGCGCAAAATATCTGGCCACCACTGCGGACACGCCGGCAACTTTCAGCGCCAAAGCGGCCTGCTCGCGCGATGAGCCACAGCCGAAGTTATCTCCGGCAACCAGAATATCTCCCTTTTGTACTTTGGTTTTAAATTCAGGGTCGAGATCTTCGAGCACATGATCGGCAAATGTCTGCAACTCAAGGGTTTTTGTATATTTCCCCGGAATGATGGCGTCGGTATTGATATGGTTGCCGTAGACGTGGGCTTTGCCTTTTAGCGTAGTTTCGATCATGATACTTACTATTCCTTGGTTCTTCTATTCACTATGACGGTGACATATTAGCCGCAACATTTTTTCCCAACAAGGACACGATGTGTTGAATGGATTCGATCTTTTAATTTCTTTTTTTGACAGGATTTACAGGATTAAGTGCCCTAGTTAAATACGCTGCGCTGTTCTTCGAAATTTAACGGGGTAAAGATTTTTTTCGCCTGCGGCGAGATACTTTTAGGCCGAAGGCCTTTCTATCCAGATGATCCTGTAAATCCTGTCCGATATTTTTTTTAATTAGAATCCATTCCTTAGATTTTACGTTACTGTATTTAGAAATTTTTGTACTAAGTCTTAAAAAAATTTTAGGGGATTGGTAATTCTGCCTTCCCTGGCAGACGCCGCCACGGTTGCCGGTGACGCAAGATATATATTCGCGTTGGGGTTCCCCATGCGTCCCTTGAAATTGCGGTTGCCGGCTGAGATAACGACCTCATTGTCGCCGGGGACGCCACTGTGGGTGCCGACACACGGCCCGCATCCCGCTGGAATAAAGGTGGCGCCTGCCATGGTCAGAATTTCAGCCGTCCCGTCTCTGACAGCATCCAGGAAAACTTGTCTCGAGGCCGGACCGATCAGAAGTCTTGTATCCGGATGAATCCTGGCACCTTTTAGAATTCTGGCAGCCATGTGAAGATCTTCCAGCCTGCCGTTGACACAGGTACCGATGAAGGCGCATTGAACCGGCTTGCCTTCCACCTCGCCGACCGGAACCGCATTGTCGGGTGAATGGGGCCGGCTGACCATCGGCTCCATGGCGGCGGCATCTATTTGGATGGTGCGCCGATAGACGGCATCCCGGTCCGGCAGAACCGGCGTAAATTCGTAAGGGAGCTCAAGCCCGTCCGGATGTACGAAACCAGTTTTCGCACCGGCTTCGGCCATCATATTGGCCATCGTGATCCGGCCGGAAAGTGACAGTCGGGAGATCGTTTCGCCGCTAAACTCCATGGCCTGATAGTTGGCGCCGGCGATACCCGTTTCCCGCAGCACAGTCAAGATCAGATCTTTACTCTGAAGCCCTTCAGGCATTTGTCCATTTATTTCGATTTTGATGGTCGCGGGAACTTTAAACCAGATCTTGCCGGTCAGCAACACCGCTGCCAGGTCGGTGGAGCCGACACCCGTTCCCAGGGCACCAACCGCGCCGTAGCTCGTGGAGTGCGAATCCGCTCCGGCAATGATCTGACCGGGCCGGACAATGTTCTTTTCGATCAGTAGTTGATGGCAAATGCCGCTGCCGGTTTCAAAGATAACGCATTTCTGCTCACGGGCGAATTCACGCATCATGACGTGCAAGTTTGAGATGCGTTCGTTGGGAGCCGGGGCGGCATGGTCAATGACCAATATGCATCGGTTCGGGTCCCAGACCGTCTTGCCCTCCATGGATTGGAAGGCCTTGATGGTCAGCGGGGCTGTCGTGTCGGATGCCATTGCCGTGTCCACCTGGGCGATGACAAGTTCGCCCTCGTAAACGGCTTTGTCCGCATGGCTTGAAATTATTTTTTCAACGATGGTCTGACCCATGATAAAGTGAAACTCCCTAATCCGGCAAGCCGGCTTGTATGAAACTTCAGGTGGTCGAAGGGATGTGGAATGGATTCGATTTTTATTTTTTTAGACAGGATTTACAGGATTGACGGGATTTTGTTCGCCTGCGGCGAGTGCCTTCGGCCGAAGGCCGCTCTATCCTGGCGATCCTGTTGATCCTGTCCAATTGTTTTTCAAAGATAAGAATCCATTCCCTTATTAAAACTCGAAATACTCAATCCATATTTTAACTCAACGAACGATCTGAATGTCTTTGCGGTCTTACATGGTAATAAAATCTCACTTTTTTCAACTGCCGGAAAGAACGATACTATTGAAAAATACAGCAATGGACGGTATTAAACATTGCAATTGCAAATCGATTATGCCATACAATAGGCGTCTTAAATGTATTGTTGTTATAACTTTTAGACTGATCCGTGTCAACTAATTTTTCGGAATTATAACCCAAAAAAAGCTAATTTCGACGATTTTTATTCAAATTTAGAAAACCTAGTCCTCTGGGCCAGGTCAGAGTTAACTGGCTATGCCGAAGAAAAATGCCGTGGAATGATGGAATATTGGAAGGTTGGAATAATGGGTTGACAAGGATGA
>CALZJV010000233.1 GCA_945787595.1 uncultured Desulfobacterales bacterium
CTTGCGTTAATCGGGTTGCTTGCACAACCAGTCCAAAGAAGTGGCGTCAGAAACGTAAAGGCAATAAGTGCTGTAATCTTCATCATTTCACCCCTAACGCTGCGGATCACCTGCAGGCGGTACATCCTTTCGAACTTTTAGAAATCTTTACGATTTACCCCGCAAGTTATACCTGTCAGGTGCATCCGCCTTGTTATAATAATTTTCACATAATTAACAGATTGTTAATAACACCAAAAGTCATGAATGAATAACCGAATATATATAACAATTTACCAAATAGGGACATATCTCGCATGCCCCATGAATTCCATATTCCATTTTTGAATTGAAGAATTTTGGAAGTGAAAAATAAGACAAATCCTATTCCAACGAGAAATACATATTCCAGGTTATCCGTAATCGATTTCTCAAAAAGAATAGTTGGAGCGAAAATAAAAAAAATACACGCGAGAAAGATTGCTATTAAGGAATAAGGAACCGAGATACTTGTCACGGTTCTCTTCCCATGTTTATTTTTTCCATACCACCAGATAGACATTTTACTATATTATAACGTTTCCAGTGAGCAGCGGCCTAAATAATTTCCAAACTTGCACGGCCCTAACGTAAAACCGCTATCTTCACGCCGTCTGCTCAAGTGGCATTGTTATGTTTCTTCCCTGTTTTTGAGCCAATAATTTTCCGACCAATAATAAAGCCTGGTACTATCATTAGGATAAGGAATTAATTCTTCATCTTCCTTAATAGGTTTTTCTATAATATCAGTATGGAGAACTATTCTCCATTTGGGATCTTTTATTTCATCTTTTTCAGGCTTTCGGACTTTATCAATAAACCTTTTCTCCATAGCACCATATTCAATGAAATTTTGTTGTGCTTGTATAAGGCTCGGTTCGTTAGCCCCGCCTGCCAAAGAAGGGAATCTTAGTTGAACTATATCGTCTTCCCAAAAGCAAATAGGACATATTTCATAGTCGCCTATACTCGAAAAGACTCTATATCCACAACATGGACAAGTTTTTAGATCTTTTTTAGTCATAATAATCAAACATAACTAGTAGTAGACGTCAAAATTGACGGTATACAAAAATTAAAAATACATCAGTTTTGAAATGTAATCCCAAATAGGATTGTTTAACCCTCAAATATTATTGTCAATTTTATTTGGGGATGGGATTAGATGTCATTTATTTTGATAAAGATCATGCAAAATTACGTCAAACCTGTCCTGTAAACAGTCTTGACTTTCAAGACCTGGAAATCTGTCAAAAAAAGAAAATCCCGCTCTCATTTTTCTGAGGCGGGATAAATTGGATGCGCTGAATCATTCTCTGTCCCTTTTTAGCTTATAGGAGGAATGCATTTTCTATTCGTTCAAACAAAATCAATTTTAGCACAACCCCTTGAAAAGTCAAGGAAAGCACAGTGCGAATGCGATGAAAGGTACAAGATAAAGGGCTTTTGGCCATCATGGAGGATCGTAAAAAATTGGTATCTGATTATCGGATATTATCGCCGGCAACTAATCGGGCTCCCGTTTGCCGAGCATGTTCAGATTGGGTCCGTGAATGACAAGGATTCTTTTCTGATAAGATTTTTCCGGCATTGTTTCTAATCCTTTCACGATATTAACCGCAGACACCCGCAGACAATCCGCAGACAAAATTTCTGCGTCCATCCGCGTCCGTCAAGCGAGCAAAATGAGCGGGCGGTTGATTAAAAAACAACACTATCATTCATTAATTGTTTCCGACTCAACTCAATCAACTTATTGACCAATTCAACTAATCAACTTAGTCAACCAAATCACCATTTTCCAATCTGGAATTTATATCCTGCATGACATCCATGAATGCAACCCGTTTCTCTTTGGCGTAGGGATTGTAGTGGTGCATGTCCACAAACAACTGCCAGGTATCGCGTTCGACGACTTCCAGAATGTGCAGCAGTCTTTTATATCCTTCCGTATCGATTTCGAGCTGCTTTGCGCCGTACTCGGACAACGTTCGGCCGATAAAATGGGTCAGGGAAAGACTGGTGGCAATCTGCTCGTCATGCTCCTGAGCCGTCGCTTCAATCACAACCAACCCTTTTGACTCCAAATAGGCCTTGATATTCAGGTAGCTTTTTTTTGCGATTCGCACCTTGCACAAACAAATTTTTCTGCCCTCAAGCGAATCGGATGCGCTGTCCGGCCCGAACATGGGGTGGGTAGCCAGGATCGACACGGTCTGCGGCAGTATCTCGGTCATCAGACGGGCAGGATATTCTTTGACTGAACACACATCGACAATCAGGCTATCCGGTCTGAGCAGCGGTGTGATGTCTTGCAAGACCTCTCGAAACACCGAAATGGGTACACAGGGAATAACAATATCCTGCCGGCAAACGGTTTCGAGAGATGCCGCGCGGGCACCGGCGCGGCTGATTTCCGCTGATTTATCGGTCCTAGAGTAAACGGTTACGTCAAGTTCTTCAGCCAGATAACGCGCTGTCAGTTTACCAAATCGACCAAATCCGATGATTCCAATCATAGTGCCTCTGCAATTTTATCAAATCCGCTTACCAGCCTGTCCTCTGAAACGGCGTAGGATATCCTGATGTGGCCGGCCATGCCAAATACCTCACCGGGGACGACCGCCACACCGCAGTTTTCAAGTAATCGCTCTGAAAATTCAACCGCCGTCATGCCGTTTTTTAAATGCCGCGAAATATCGGGAAAAAGATAAAACGCACCCCGCGGTTTTAGGCAGTCAAATAATTTCGCCGCCCGCTGCCAGGCATAATCTCTTTTATGCTCCATGTCGGCGCGCCACCCCTCCAGATCGCGATCATCCATGGAAAGTGCGGCCAGGGCTCCGTACTGGCCAAAGGTGCAGACATTGCCGGTCAGATGGCTTTGCAACCCGGTAAAAGCCCTGATAAATTTTTGCGAAGCGGCAATATAGCCGATTCTAAACCCGGTCATAGCATAATTTTTGGAAAAGCTGCGGGTAATGATCAGCAAGTGCCGCATATCTTCAAAGTCGAACAGGCTCGCGGCTTTTTGCCCGTCATAAACAAATAAATGATAGGCTTCATCCGAAATCAGGTACAGGTTGTGCTCAAGGGCAATTTTGCCAAGCCCGGCTAGCGTCTCGGCCGAATAAACCGCGCCGGTTGGGTTGTTGGGTGAGTTGATCAGAATGGCACAGGTTTTTGGGGTTAGAGCCCGTTCAATTTTTTCGCAGTCCAGCTGGTGGTTAGAGGTATCCACAAATACCGGGCGACCTCCGGCAAGCTTGACCTGCTGGGGAAAACTCACCCAATAAGGCTTGGGTATGATAACCTCATCCAATGGATTACAGATGACCTGGAACATGGTGTATAGGCATTGCTTGGATCCGTTGGAAATGACGATGTTACGCTCATCATAGCCGTCAAACTGCTGCGCCAGGCGGGTTTTTAACTCCGGCAGTCCCGCCACCGGGCTGTATTTTGTCTCACCTGCATCCAGGGCCTGTTTGGTTGCTTCAAGAACTACGCCGGGCGTATCATATGTCGGTTCGCCTACCGCCAGATCGATAATGGCTCTGCCCTGCCCTCTCAGCTGTTGGATGAGACTGGTAAACTTTACCGTGCCGGATGCTTCAATTTGATTGATGCGATCTGATAGTTTCATTTGGTCTTATAGACAGAATTAGTCATTACCCTTTATTGTTTTTCTAATACAAAAATGTCTTGTGTGTTAGATAATTGAAGATGAATGGTCTCTATTTTAAACTTTGAATTAGACAGGATTTGCAGGATCTTTTGGAAATTTCATATCCAGTTCATCCTGTGAATCCTGTCAGATATTCTTATATTTAAAATGAAACCTTTCCTTATTTTCCAATCCAAAATTAAAAATTAAAAATTATTAAAAGCCTCTGCTTCTTTGTTGGAGGGCTAGATCCGCGATAACCAATGCCGCCATGGTTTCGACAATCGGAACGGCCCGGGGAACCACACAGGGATCATGGCGGCCTTTGGCCTCCAATGTCACCTCCTTGCCTGCGAAGTCAACCGTTTTTTGGGCCTTGCCGATAGTGGCCGGCGGCTTAAACGCTACCCGAAACAGAATCGGCTCTCCGTTTGAAATCCCGCCCTGCACCCCTCCGCTGTAATTTGTCGCCGTGCCCAGACGATCTCCTTTTTTTAAAAAAGGATCGTTATGCGTCGATCCGGTCATTCGGCTTCCCGCAAATCCGGAACCGATTTCAAAGCCCTTGGTTGCTGGAATCGACAACATGGCATGGGCCAGCCGTGCTTCCAGCTTATCAAAAACGGGCTCCCCCAGTCCCGCCGGAACATTACGGCAGACGCAGGAAATAATACCGCCCAGAGAATCGTTGGCTTCTTTGGCATCCGTGATTTCACGAATCATTTGCCCGGCCTCATTTTTAGTGGGACAACGAACCGCATTTTCGTCCACCTGCTTGCGGCTGATGCGGGTTTCATCGACATCAGCAGCTGCAATGGTGCCAACCGAAGTCACCCAGGCCACGATTTCAATCCCGTAGTCTTTAAAAAGAAATTTTTCGGCGATGGCACCCGCGGCCACACGCCCGATTGTTTCCCTGGCGCTGGACCGCCCTCCCCCGCTCATCGTTCGAATGCCGTATTTCGCCTGGTAGGTAAAATCCGCGTGAGACGGGCGGGGAATGGATCGCATGTCGACATAATCGCCCGGCCGCTGGTCTTTGTTGGCCACACACATTGCAATGGGTGATCCCAGGGCCCGACCGTTTTCGACGCCGGACAAAATCGTGACTTGGTCAGCTTCATTGCGATCGGTTGCCAGCCGGCTCTGACCGGGACGGCGACGGTCAAGCTGGGGCTGGATGTCCTTTTCACAAAGAGACAATCCCGGGGGACATCCGTCCACAACCGCACCGACACCTTTTCCGTGAGACTCACCGAAAGTCGTCACTCTGAACAAGGTTCCCAATTTGCTTGACATATATTTTATCTCCAACCTCAACAGTTTAATATTTCTATCAACCAGATGACCCTACCGCTTAGAATTTCTGTTTTAATGTGATTTAATGTTTTTTGTGGCCAATAATACCGGAACTTCGAACTCTTTAAACTTTTGAACCCGCAACCTTAAACCGCTGAACACCAAACCCCGAACCTTTGCCCTTCACTCCCCATACAATCCCTTAAATACTTCCCAGAAACTCGGAAACGACTTATCCACACAACTTTCACCCCGGATGGTGGCCCCTCCGACGGCCAGTCCTGCCACCGCAAAGCTCATGGCGATGCGGTGATCGCCGTAGGTTTCGATATCAGCGCCATGCGGCGTGCCGCCGGTGACGATCAACTCGTCTTGGCTGCAGCGGGCGTCGACCCCCATTTTGACCAGTTCGTTGACGACGGAGGTTAATCGATCACTTTCTTTGGATTTCAGATGGGAAACATTTCTAATGATCGTGGTTCCCGCGGCAAAGGCCGCAACCACTGCCAGGGTGGGTACCATGTCCGGCATGTCGGCCATATCAATTTCGGTGGCCCTCAGGCTACCACCGTGAATCGTAATGCCGTCCGGCTGGGATATCATTTTACATCCCATGGATTCCAGAACTTTGGCAAAACGGACATCCCCTTGGTGAGATGCCTCGGTGACCCCTTTGACCTTGACCTCAATTCCGCAGACGGCGGCGGCGGCCCAGAAATACCCGGCCTGGGACCCGTCACATTCTACCACGTGCTCCCCGGCCCGGTAGGACTGGTTTCCGCCGACCTGAAAGCGGTCGTAGCCCTCACGGTCAACCGTCACACCAAAATCGGCCATAACATCCACCGTCATGTCCACATAGGGTCTTGAGACGGGTCCTTCCGTGACCGTAATATCTAATCCCCTGACGGTGTAAGGAGCAATCAGCAGTAAGGCCGAAAGATACTGACTGCTGGCCCGGCAATTGATGGCAACGGCACCGCCGCTGACGGTATTGCCCTTTATTTCAACCGGCGGACAGCCATTGCGGTTCGTTGAAAAGACAGCGACGCCGATCTGTGCCAACGCATCGATGAGCGCCTGGATGGGCCGCTGGGCCATCCGTTCGGTGCCGATAAGCGTAACGGTTCCTTTCCCCAGGGCAGCGACGGCGGTCAGCAACCGCATGGATGTGCCTGAATTTCCAAGGTAAATGCGGTCCTTAGGCGGCCGCAGTGTACCGCTGCCGCCGTAGATGACAAGGCGATTGTCGGATTCTTCCTCGATCTGAATCCCTAGCTGCCGTAGCGCCTCCATGGTCAGCAGGGTATCCTCACAGATCAGCGCGTTCTCGATCCGGCACAGGCCGTCCGACAGAGCCGAAGCAATCAGGATCCTGTGGGTGTAACTCTTGGAACCGGGTACGGCTACCTCACAATGGTCTTTTATAATGTGCGGGTTTATTTCCATCATGACATTTTTTTGGTGCCTTCATTTCCTAGTAGTTTAAATTTTACGGTGAAACGAAACCATTTAACCAACAGTCCGGTTTTTCATCATTTCGTCCCAAAAAAATTTCGAATAAAGTATTCTGCTTTAATAATAAAAAAACCGTAAATACAATAACTTAACGGTTCGACAGTTCATCCAATACAGCCCGGCGCATGACATCCACCGGTGCCTTCTCACCGGTCCACAACTCAAACTGGACGGCTCCCTGATGGACGAGCATGGAAACACCGTCTATGGTCATACAATCGACGTTTTCAGCATCTTTTAAAAATCGGGTTTTCAATGGGTTGTATACCGTATCCATGACAACCGTCCCGACTTCCAGAAGTTCGCACTTCACCGGTGTGCTCTCGTCATGGGGGATCATTCCGACCGGTGTTGCATTGACAACGATATCGTAGTTCAGCTTCGCGACTTCCGCGAGCGGTTTGAAATCGCAACCCAGATCGCCCGCAAGTTTTTCACCTCTTTGCCGGGTGCGGTTTATAATGGTGATCCTGCCCCCTTCCTGCTTGATGCCGAAGCCGATGGCCCGAGCCACGCCGCCGGCACCCACAATAGCAACCTGCCTGCCTTTGATGGTCGTCTTTTCAAGTAAGGCCTTGACGGCACCCGGACAATCCGTGTTATAGCCATGAAGAATTCCCTGCCGGTTGACAATGGTATTGACCGCACCGATTTCTTCAGCCAATGCATCCACTTCGTCCAGATATTTCATCACGCTAACCTTATGCGGGATCGTAATGCTGACACCCCGCATGTCCAGCCCCCGGATACCGCCAACGGCAGCGGCAATGTCCTTGACATTGAAGGCCAGGTAAAGCCCTGCATGGCCTGTCTGGGTCAAGGCGCTGTTGTGCATTACGGGGCTGAGACTATGGCCCACCGGATCTCCGAAAATAGCGTAAACCGGCGGTGCATCCACCGGGCTGTGCAGATCTTGAACCTCGCGTCCGGACGCGATGGTGCTGCCGAATATGCGAAAAAGCCCCCCGGTTTTTAACGGACCTTTATTCAGAGACAAAAGCCTTTGAAAAATTTCGCCTTCGCGCCGGCTATCAATCACCGCCGTCCCGGTCCGTTGTTTGATCCGGCCGATGTCGCGGGCGGATAAAAGCCGCTGATTGATCAGCTCAAGGATCTGATCGTCAATGGCGTCGACTCGTTTGCGAAGGATCGGGATATCCGTGTCCCCGATGTCTTTTTTTTGACCTTCCCCGACTGGTTTTTTCATGGATGGCCTGCATTTCCTTTCCACAGACAGGATCGAGTAGTTTTTTCGATACGTCAGTCAATTACCACCCCTAAAAGGGGGGACATTATAAATCTCAATTTCACCGCAAAGGCGCGGAGCACGCAGAGATTTTGCTTTATTTTTTGCTCTCCTCTAAGAGGGCGGAAAGCAAAAATCAACGACCATTTGGAACTGTCAATCCAAATTGAAAATAACTACTCTCAATACTTGCTTTGACTGGTTACAGTTGCTGAATACTTTTCTTTGGCCGTTGCTTGTATCCCGACTTGGCGGGGCCTCTCAACGGCAAATGAAAAATATCATTTTCTCTGCGATCTTTGCGCCTTGAGCGTAGCGGGCGGTGAGTTTTCACTTACCTGCATGCTTAGCAAAGCTTGGACTATCGTCGGCAAAGCTGAAGGTTTAAGGAATTAATTAATGGTTGATCAGAGCTTCCAATTCCTGAATGGGAACTTCATCAACAAACGCCCGGCCGATTTCAGGGAGTAACACAAACTTGATACACTCCCCTTCCCGCTTTTTATCCATTCTGACGGCTTCGAGCACCTGATTTCCGTCATAGGGAAGCTGCACAGGCAGTCCGTACTTTTCGAGCAATCCGGAAATTCGATCTGCATCTCGATGCTTCAGATGCCCCCTTTTCACCGACAGTGCGGATGCCAGGACCATCCCGCAACCGACGGCCTCTCCGTGACGGACTTGCAACGTTTTTTCAATGGCATGGCCGAAGGTATGGCCGAAATTGAGCTTGCGGCGCATCCCTTTTTCCCTGGCGTCCTGACTGACGATAGATGATTTGATGAGTACCGAATCGTAAACAAGTTTTTCGATAACGTTCAAATCCAACGCCAGCGCCTGATGGTAATTTTTTTCAAGATAGTCAAACATGTTTTTATCGGCAATCGCGCCGTGTTTGATAATTTCGGCAAACCCGCAGCTAAGTTCCTCCCGGGGCAATGTGCCCAACACATCCAGATCGCAGATAACAAATTCCGGTTGGTTAAAAACGCCCACAATGTTTTTATAGCCGTTGAAATTGACCCCGTTTTTACCCCCGACACTGGCATCTACCTGGGAAAGAAGGGTGGTCGACACAAACCCGAACTGCACGCCGCGCATATAGGTGGAAGCCACAAAACCAGCGATGTCGCAGACGATTCCGCCGCCGATCCCGACGATAAAAGCCGAACGATCCGCCTCGAGCTTTATCAGTTGATCGTAAATGTAACTGAGGGTATCGAAATTTTTTATCTTCTCACCGGTACCGATCGTAATGACTGGCGCCGGCGGGAAATACGCTCCCCAGCAGCGCCGAACCTGGGTATCGGTGATGATGATCGGAGTTTCCGCCGGCAGGTATGCTTTCAGATTTTCCAGGCGCTCCCCGATCATGAT
>CALZJV010000234.1:0-12320 GCA_945787595.1 uncultured Desulfobacterales bacterium
TGAATATCTTCTATTGAAAAATTTTCGCTATTGGGAAGATAACCTTTGCCATGAACTTTTCCCTGATACAGATCTACTAGCCGTTCCTTAAATTTTTGATTATTATCACGGTGTGCAATATAAATGGCACAGACTCCGCAGTAAAGGCCGCAAGGTGAAACAAAATCCGGATTTACCTTCATTATTCAATTCTCCAATGATTAAATTTCTCTATATTACAATCGCGGGGTTCGCTCGGCATAAGGCGGCGCCCCTAACCCGATGGCTTTCGAGCGCAGCGGAATGACCAATCATTCTTCAGCCGATTGTTCGGTATGCTTATCTCGAGTAAACATCCCATTTTTAATAAAAGCGATTACCTGTTGAAGGACCTTTTCATCATTCATGATAAACGGGTGCGTCCTGTGTACAATTATTAGACGATTGTTCAGGAGTTGACAAACCGAACGCTGAGTTAAGCGAAAACGGGTAGATATTAAGTCGCTTTAAACAACCGCAAAATTATGTCAAAATCACAGGCTCTCAAGGAAGCTGCAAATTCTAGTTTTCCGCTCCAACTATTTGTTATTTTGAGCCCTGCTAGGCTTTAGACTCGATGGTTGAAAGTATCGTTGGCTACGCTCAGAAGCGTTTCATATAACTGAGGGGTCGGGGAGTTTCTCAGAGCCGACCCGCTGCATGGATAATCATTGGTTTACGCCGAAAACTCCCCGACCCCTCATATAACTCTGTCTTCCGTCATCCGCCATCTGTCCTCCTCTTTTCAGATCGCCACTCCGCTCGAAATATCGCCCGCTCGTAAACACCGCCTTTCCCATGCGAAAACCCGTTGCGGGTTAGTGACAGCCCATGATCGGTGGTGAGGATCAGCCGGCGGTTTTGTTTGACACATATGTCCTGAAGTCGTGGCAGCTCTTTTTCCAGAAAACTGCAGACTGCCTGCGGCATTTCGTCGAGGCGTAAAAGTGCGGCATGGGCGGCGTCATCCACTCGGGAAACTCTGATGATAGCGGGTTTGTCCGGCGCAAATTCCGGCAGGAGATTGGCCAACCCATGGGCTTCATTGCCCTTGACCTGGTGATAATCGATGCCACGGGCGTGGAATTCATCCAGGGGGTCTCCGGCAAAACCGAAAAGGGAGGAAATTGACAGGGCCGTTACAGGCATCGCTTCGAGGCGCTGCCAGGAAAGGGTCATATCGGGGAGTTTGATGATGGCTTCTTCCAGCGTCTCCAGCCAGACATCCGGTGAAACCCCGTCAAGTATAATCACCATCGGATTGGAGGCCAGATTCACCGGCACTAATGCCGGCAGGGCGGCCAGCCACTGTTCGCCGGCCCGGGCTGTTTCCTGAATCTTTTGATTTACCAAGTTATACAGTTGCGGAGATGCCCAAGGATCCACCAGAATCTTTGAAAACGCAATGCGAACTTGCAAGGCATCCGGAAAAGGAGTGCCCCTCAGCCGGCAGATTCGTATGAGTGTTGCCAGTCGTCGGCCAATCTTGGCCGCAACATCCGGGTGGACGTGCCGGGAATCGGCGGTTGCCGTTTGCGGCCAGGGAGATCCGGTGATCATACGCTCGGCCAAAAGCAGCCAGCCGGTCTGCAATGCTTTGGTGTGAAAGGATTCGGTGACCATAAATTTGATCAGACTAAGATCATCCAGGCGGGCCAGCCTTTCTCTCAGGCCGGCGGCCGGGTAATGCTGTTCCAAAGCGGTTTCCAGGTCGCCGGATCCCGCTGTCGACTCTCCCGTGAAAAGCCGGCGGTGCATCATCGGCCACCATGACGGTGTTGTCGGCCCGTTGCCGGTGCTGATATGATCTTCCTGAACGGCGATGACGGTATTATCGGCATTCCCGGCGATCCAATTTTCAACGAGTTTGCGGATTTTTTGTGGAGTCAAACGTCTGCCGGCCAGCAGAGAGACGAGATCATTCAAACTGCGTTTTTCGATCCGAACCCGGCCTCTCAGTGCTCGCGAAAGTTCTGTGGTAGCGGCATCATCCAACACATCCGACAGCGACGCCGATGAGGTGTGCTCATCATCCAGAATGGTTTTCAAACTACGAAGCCGCCCGGTGGTCTGCGGTTCGGCATCGGCCAAAGCAAAGATACGGGCGGCGATGGCCTCTTTGACCTCGGGTCCTCTCAGAATGGTCATGTAATCATCGAGGTACTTTTCAATGACATCCTGGGGCGCCAGTCCCCGGGCGGGTTTTGGTGTTTCACCGGGCACAAATCCGCAACCACACACTGGGGATCGCATCAGTTCCTCAATGGGGTTCCGCTTACAGACGGTGCCCCGGGGCGCCTCTATCCGTCGCAAAAACTCGGCCAATCCCGCCGGACGGTCCAGGACTTCAACCGATGCCAGCCGTTGGAGATGAGCCAGAGCTCTTTTGGCAAACCGTGTCAGTGGTTGTTTTTCGAATAAGCGGAGGAAATTCCCATGGTGTCCGGTGTAAGCCTCGGCGTAAGCTGTTCGAAAACGCTCAAAGGCTGCCGCCAACCCGGAAAAGTCCTGTTCTTCAACGAGGAGCTCCGGCCGCTCCAACATCCGCATCACAGTGTCATGCAATGCTCGAATTTGTTCATTACCGGAGGTGATTCTTTCAATAGCGGCCTGCCGGACGTAATGATTCACAAAAACAAACTGTTCGGCTTGCCGATTGAAGAACCTTTGCATCCTTTGGATAAATTCGACATCCCGCGATGTATAGCCGATAGCACGCCAGGTTTTCAGGAAACGCTCCAGACCCTCCCGGGCGGGATAGGATACCTTGATTTCAGCAGACAGCATTTTTAATCCTTCCAGTTTGGACCGCAACCCGACCAGGTCGAATGATTCAAAGGCCGAAAACTCTGCGACCTCACTCACACGTTTTTCGATATCCGTGATGGCATTGTGAACACGATCGCGAAATTTTATAACTGCCTGCCATGCTTCGCGTTGCTGCCGCAGGCCGAAAGACTCCCAATCACCAGTCGCTGAGAGGAAGCTGCAGGTATTGATGAGCGTATCCCGATCATGTTTCCCAATGACGTCCCCGGGAGCCAGGGCATCTGCAGATTCAACTCTGTTCAGACGAAGTAGTTCTATGGGAAGCGGCCGGTTGTTTTTCAGCAGCGAAATCAGCCCGCCGTGCGCCAGCGCAGAAAACACAAACAGCGCATTTTCAGCGGGGAGTCCATAGCGTCCTGAACCCAGCGCCTGCAGCACATCCGGCAACGGTGTTTGTCCGGCCGCATTGAGAAATCCGAAGATTTCGCTAAGCAGCGGATGGTGTTCGGGGTCTGGGGCGAAAAAGTAGGAACCTGAGCGCAGTTCCACCAGACCCAGGGGCGCCTCTTTCAGGCTCAGCCTTCCCGGAGCGATGAACTCGTCGAGCAGACGCTGATACAACAGGCGCGAAGGGATCACCTTTCTGGGGGCTACCTCACGGTAGCGCGGGAAACGGTTTTCCAGCATAACATCAGCGGCAGTTTCAAGGAGCCTGTCAAACCGCATCATCTGCCGGATGACCGGTTCGATAGCCATCGCGGGTTCCGTGAAATCTCCGCTATATAAAATTTTCAGGGCAGCCCGGTGGGCCAAGGGCCTGAGATGCTCAACTGATTCTTTAGCCGGCTGGATGAGGGGCGCATCTGCCGGACTGGTAGCACGCAGCTCGGAGGAGATCTGCCGGGCAGCCAGAAATTCCCGTAGCGTTAAGGTTTCTTTTTTGTTGCCGGGAAGCGGCACCTCCAAAACCGCCGTGTGATCGCATTCAAATGTGGTTTTACCCGGACTGATGACGACTGCAAAATCACATTCGGCCGAAGACAGTGCCTGGAAGATGCGATGTTTAAGAGAAGATTCGGCTTCTGAGATCAATAAAGCAACAAACCCCCGCCGGTTGCTCTGACGCCATGTCACCCGGCGATAAATTCCGTGCTGCAGGATCGCGGGGCCCGGCCACGATATCGATTCGGGCAGTTCCGACAGCGGTTCCAGCAGCAAGCGGGTGTCATCTAATGGTATGTCCTCGGCCCGGCGGGTTATTTTGGCTTTCAAGGTTTTGGTGGAATCTTCCTGGGTCAGGATTTCATAGACGGCATCCAGCGGTTCAGCGGTATCACCGGGATGCTTGACCAGAAACAGGCTGTCCCGCACCAGGGGATCCAGGATGGTTTCGGCCACAAACTGAACGTTCAAGTCGGGGTCCCGGTCGGAAAGCGCGCAGGAAACCAGCGCGGTCAGCGTTCGGACCGTCGGAATCCGGCTGGTGGGATGGATGTTATGTAAAACCAGCACCCGGACGATACGGCCGGCGAGAACCCGGTCGGCGGGATCTTCAATAATGTTTTTGATGACCTCATCCAGGTAGGGAACGATATGCTTAGGGTAAACGTAAAATGAGGAAAATTCGGCCATGCGATCTGAAAAGTGCTCGTAAATGCTGTCCGGCCCCAACAGCTGATGGCTGGGATGATCGAGGATACCGACGATTTGCCGGTTTTCGTCTCCTGCCACGCGGGAGTGCACGAAATCAACAATTCCCCGGTGCTGGGAGAAAAGATCACCCAATCCATCCAGCAGGGCGATGGTCGCAGGATGAATGGGATAGGTGGCCTGAAAATCTTCGAAACTCCAGATTAAAGCAGGAAACTGGCTTCGAAGATACTCAAAAATTTCGTAAAGTTTATCTTCACTACCTGGTTTGTGCCGCACCAGACGCTGGGAGATCAGAGCTTTGATGTGGACTGTGGACAGGGAAAATTTTACCGCAAAGCGATCCTTAATCTTCTGAAAGGTGACCTGGGCAATGTCTCCTGTCCTCTCAATGCTTTCCTGCACAGCGGCAATGATCCAGATTGGTTCGGTGTTCGCGACTTCACCGAGCAGCTGGAGGGTTCGCGCATCCTCGTTTAAACCGCGTGCATCCGGTTTGGAGCGGAAAAATTCGGACAACTCGTCGATGATCAGCAGCAGACCGTCAAAACCGGCCTGCCGCACGGCGTTGATCGTTTTGTCAAATGTTTCGTGCCTCTCTTCAACCAGTACCTCCGGTACTTTCAACCCCTGCTCCTTCATAAACCGCACACCCTCGACATAGCAGCGGCGGGGATCATCATTGAGAAAGGCATCCATTTCTGTGGGGGATTTGTTCAATTGCCGGGAAAAAGCATCGGTCAGTTCCGCGGATTTCAGCAAGGTCGCGAAATGATCGAGAAAGGCGGTCAGTGGGGTGAGCTGTGTTTGGACCCCGCGGGAGATCAGGGCGTTTTCAATGGATTCGACGACAATGCGCTCAAGAGGGGTGGTGGCGCGGTAGTTTAACAGGGAGATTTCCACCGCTAAAATACTGCGGCCTGACGCCTTTGCCCTGCCTAATCCGCTGTGGTGTTCGGACAGCACCTCAGCACCGGGTCGATCTGAGAGCCAGGCTGACAGGGCGGCCAGGAAATGGGATTTGCCGGAACCGAAATCACCCTGGAGAAAAAACCCGCGGCCATGTTCTTTGACCAGGGCTTCGGCCAACACCGAAAAATGGGCGCTGACTTCTTCGGTGAACACGAAGCTTTCAGCAATCGCAAGGGAGCGGGTTCGGCCTTCTTCCAGGCGGATGACCGTTCGAACCGGCGGAACTTCGATCAGGTCGCCGATGTGCAAGGTTTGATCGATCATTGTTGTGCCACACCAGAATAGAGTATTTCCTTGTTTTTCTGTGGCGAATGGTACACCACGTATTTGCAAAGAATTTCGAGCTGTACGGTTGACCGGTTGGGCCCGTTGAGCCGGTTTGCCCGCATGCCGGTTGATTAGATCAGTATATTGTCTATTTTAAAAGTGAATACCTTGATCTTTCTCATTCCTGAATTGCACTTTACCTGGGAACGTAAATGACCCACTTTGCATCTTATCGTGTTGATGAAGTCTGTCTTGCCCCGGCACGTGTAGCCCGAGTTGATTGTATCCTGTCAAAACCGGCTCAACCGGCTAAACGGACTAAACGGGCTCATCCGGGTTAGGATTCCATCATATTTTTAAGTTTTTTCAGCCGGCCGTAGATGGATTTTTCTTCCGGATGTGATTCCAGTAATCTCTGATAGAATTCCATGGCTCTGTCGAGCTGCTCCAATCGCCTGCAGGCAGGGATATAGGCACTGTGAACATAAAAATCTTTGGGATTGAGCTTCAGCAACTCTTCCATCAGCGCAATGGCCTCCGGTTCACGGCCGGATTTGGCCAGCGCAAATGCCTTTTTGCGGTGAATGTTTGGGTCGGAGGTGGCGTGCACCATTTTTTCGTATTGCTTCAGGGCCAATTCCGGCTTTCCGGCACGCTTGCAAAGTGAGGCATAGATCTCTTTGTAAACCGACGGCCGCGATGGAATTCTGGCCAGTCTGCCCATGCGAGTCAGGACGGCATCGAAACCGTCGCGCCGTATCTCAAGCTCGGTTAAGGCCCACAGTGCCTGGGGGTGGTCCGGATAGCCCTTGAGCCATTGGTGGCAGATATCTATGGCCTCGCCCGAACGGTTCAGCCCCTCAAGCGCTTTTACCCGCCATCGATAGACCTTGTCCGGCGACATGTCCCATATCCCGATCTGTTCCAGCACGCGATCCCAGATTCTCAGCGCGGCAAGACACTCCAGCATCCCTTTGCGCGCAACCGTTGCCACTTTCGCGTTTGCGTCGGTCGCTATCGGTTCATAATATTCTAGCGCCTCCTTGTAGCGACCCATTCCGCAAAGTGCTTCGGCCATACAAATTACGGCGTATGGATTTGCGGGGGCCATTGCCAGCGCTTGTTCGGAAACCGTTAAGGCACGACCATATTCACCGGCCCGTGTCAGGGCAGCGGCCTGTCTGGTGAGCCAGAAAGGATTTTGCGGGTTGCCCTCCGAATGTGCCTGTTCGGCAAAACGTGCAGCTTCACCGAATTGTCTTTGACTTAACAATTCTCTGTATTGATTGTACTCTTTCGACATTTTTGTTCGTGATGGAAACTTTGCATGTATTATTTTAGCCACTAAGGCACTAAACCCGGATAAACCGGAAATAACAGATTACAAGCACTAAATAACAAATAAATTCCAAATTGTAATATCCAAATCTCAATAAGATCAAACACCAAATGTTTGGGATTTTGAATTTAGGTCATTGTGATTTGCCCTTCGACTTGGCTCAGGGTGGTTAGGTGGTGAGCTTGCCGAACCATTTGGCATTTGGTATTTGATTTTTTAATTCCTGAAACCCGACACCTGAAACCTGAAAACCTCATTTTCTGACAACATGTTGTCAGATAAAAGCCCTTAAGGGCCTAAGCCACAAAGGTTATAATATAATTCAACCCTTCGTCATTCGTCACTCGTCATTCCTTACTCAATACCCTCACGATATCCCGTCCGAATTCTTTTCTTTGCCATCTCTTCATTTCTGTTATCGCGGCCAACTCTGATAATTTCAAGGGTCTTTGCACGGCAATCGTGCTGATAAGCGCTTTGTTACATATCAAGGCGGGATCGATGGCAAGCTTTTTTACTTGCTTGTCGCGCCAGCTTCTAAGGGCTTTGACGCGCCCGGCTACCGCAAGGGATACCCTGGGTGACTTTTTTCGGGGATAGACCGGCAGCATGTCTGCCGGAAGTTCCATAGCACCTTGGATGGCCATAAGCATCTCCCGGCCGTACATGCTGATTTGCTTGGGGCTCAGCGCTGCGGTATTTTCCAGTTGCCTTAAATTCAGCGGCTTTTTGCCGGCCAATTCCAACAGCGAACGGTTTCCGAAGATTCTGAATAGCGGTTTATCTTTTTTTCGAGCAACTTCGCGGCGCAAACCAAGCAGGGCTTCCAGCACGGCCAAACTGCGGGGATCGAGTTTGCCTGCACCCTTGAAACTTATGTACAGCGGCTGATTGTTTGCAGAGATTGGGCGGACTTTGCTTAAATACTCGCATTCTTCATATACCCATCCAAGGCGGTTTTTTTCATCAAGTTCGGCTTTCAAACGCTTTGCCAATGGCAACAGATACCCGGCATCCGCGGCGGCATAGGCGACCATGTCCGGCGGCAGCGGGCGTTTTGACCAATCTTTGCGCTGGAATTTTTTATTGAGGGTGACGCCAAACTTTTTTTTTAGAACCGCCTCCAGGCCGGTTTCCGGAAAACCCAGGAAACGGCTTGCCAGTTCGGTATCAAATAAATTATGAATCGTAATGTGAAAATCTCGAAATAAGGAACGGACATCGTAATCCGCGCCGTGAAAGATTTTGCAGATGTCGCTTCTTTTAAAAAACGGCTTAAGGGGCGACAGGTCTCTAATTACGAGAGGATCAATGACCACATTGATATTTGCGGCGGCCATCTGAATCAGGCAGACCTTTTCTTTGAAATGGTACATGGAATCTGCTTCCAGATCGACGCCCACGGCCTTCTCATTTTCTATGGTTCTGACAAAGTTTTCAAGTTCGCTTCGGGTATTAATGATTTTATAGACGATATCGGTGGTCGCGTTCATTTTTTTTCTTGACCCCTGGGCTTGTTTTGCCTAATTTGCATTGTTCGATTCTTTAAATAGTAGTAAAATTATTTTTTAAACTATCCTTTTATCACGGTGAGTATGCAATGGTAAACATAACATTTCCAGACGGCAACATAAAGGCTTTTGAAAATTCATTAAACGGTATCGATGCAGCCAAAAGCATCTCGGACGGGTTTGCACGCAATTGCGTGGCCATGGAACTGGATGATAATCTGGTTGATTTGAGTACCGTCATCGACCATGACGCCAAAATTAGGTTTGTTACCTCCAAGGATCCGGCTGCTCTTGATATTTTGCGTCACAGCGCAGCCCATGTGATGGCCCAGGCAATCTTGCGTCTTAATAAAGATGCCAAACTGACGATTGGCCCGGCGGTGGAAAATCAGTTTTACTACGATATCGACATGGACCCCATTTCAGAAGACGACTTCCCGAAAATCGAAACTGAAATGAAAAAGATTATCAAGGAAAAATTGCCGATTCAACGCAGAGTTGTGTCCAAGACGGAGGCCATGGAATTTTATAAAAATGAACCCTACAAGCTTGAAATGATATCGGACCTGACAGACGAGACCATTTCATTTTATGAGCAGGGCGAATTTACCGATTTGTGTCGCGGACCCCATGTCCCACACACGGGGCATGTCAAAAACATCAAACTATTAAAAGTTTCCGGCGCCTACTGGCGGGCAGATCAGTCCAGGCCGCAGCTTCAAAGAATTTATGGCACCGCTTTTTTCGATAAAAAGGAATTGAACGATTATCTGACATTTCTTAAAGAAGCCAAAAAGAGGAACCACCGTAAAATCGGCCAGGCGCTGGATCTTTTCAGCTTTCACGAAGAAGCGCTCGGGATGCCGTTTTTCCACCCCAAAGGCATGGAACTTTGGAATGCCCTGCTGGATTACTGGCGTCTTGAACATCGTGAAGCCGGTTATGTGGAAACCAAAACGCCGATCATGCTAAACCGTTCGCTGTGGGAGAGATCCGGCCACTGGGAAAATTATCGCGAAAACATGTATACCTCGGCAATTGATGATATCGAGTATGCCATCAAACCGATGAACTGCCCCGGCGGGATGCTGCTATTCAGCACCAGGCCCCACTCCTATCGAGACTTGCCTCTCAGGGTTGCTGAGCTCGGGCTTGTTCACCGGCACGAATTGAGCGGCGTATTGTCCGGACTTTTCCGGGTGAGAGCGTTTCATCAGGATGATGCCCATTTATACATGACTTCAGGGCAAATCAAGAATGAAATCCTGGGCGTACTTAAACTGTCGGAACGGATGTACCGTACGTTCGGCCTGGGTTTTTATCTGGAGCTGTCTACCAGGCCGAAAAAATCCATCGGGACCGATGAGCAGTGGGAAACAGCTACCAGTGGGTTGGCGGCGGCGCTGGACACCTATGGCCAGGAATACCAGCTAAACGAAGGCGACGGCGCTTTTTACGGCCCCAAAATCGATCTCCATATCCGCGATGCTTTGAACCGCACCTGGCAATGCGGCACGATTCAGCTTGATATGAACTTTCCCGAACGGTTCAACTTGCATTATATCGACAAGGACAATGAAAAACATCGTCCTATCATGATTCACCGAACTGTTTTCGGATCTATTGAGCGCTTTCTGGGTATTCTGATCGAACATTTTGCCGGCAAGTTCCCTTTATGGCTGTCGCCGTTTCAGGCCATTATCTTGCCGATCAACGATGATCTGGTGCCGTATGCCAACGAGGTGCTGGCAACTCTGAAAAAAGCCGGGCTGCGGGCTGAGGTCGACAGCCGGACGGAGAGTTTGAACAAAAAGGTGCGTGAGGCCCAATTGCAATATATTCCAATAATCCTCACCATCGGCGGCAAGGAAAAAGAGGCTTCAACCCTTTCGGTGCGAACGCTGGACGGGCATGTCAAATATGGAGTTTCTCACGAAACTTTTCTGAATACGGTGCATACCCATATTCGTAATCGGGAGCTTTCTTTGGAATTTTAACTTCGTTGGAATGGATTCGATCTCATGCTTTTTTATTATTAGACAGGATTTACAGGATATTGTGGATTTTTTTTCGCTTACGGCGAGACGTCCTTCGGCCGAAGGCCGTTATATCCTGACGATCCTGTTAATCCTGTCTACTGTTTTTTTTAAATAAGAATCCATTCCCCTTTTTGCAGGATCGTTTTGTTCAAAAGGCTAAAACGTCACAAAAAAGGTATATTAAATGACCAAAAACGCGGGCGTGACAACCAGTAAAATCAGCTTTTGTGATCTGCTATGCGGACAGGCCGATTTTGCCAGAATGGATGCGCTGGATGGCAGTTGCCGGACATTTCAGTCATTGTGGTGCAGAAAGTTAAAAAAACACGTCACCAAAAACGCACCCTGTGAAGTTTCGTTCGGTAAAAGGCGACCGACTACCGGGTTTTAGCAGGGCCACGTCAAATTAACAGATAACTGATTGGATTTAATAAGATTATTTCATTCCTTAAAGTCATGGAAATTCCAAGCACCAAATACCAAATCCCAAATAAATACCAATGACCGAAACTCAAAATTCTAAACATGCAATACTGCCATTATACAATAGATAAGTCGCCAGAATGTTTTGGTCATTGAACTTTCGAATTTGAATTCGATCATCTATCCACGGGTTATGGAAAAAATATGCCGACCTATTTTAAAGCCTTTTATATTATATTGGCTTCCGCTTATCCTTTATTGTCTGTTGATTTATATTCAGTCCGCCAATCCTTCCCCGAAACAGATCCCCTCATTTCCACTGGTTGACAAGGCGCTTCATTTTTTTGCTTATGGAATTATGGGAATTCTATTCTACAGGGCCTACCAGACCCTTAGGATCAAAAACAACATCCAAATGCTGATGCTGTTGAGTGTGGTTTCCGCATCTCTTTACGGCATCAGCGATGAGATCCATCAGTCTTTTGTTCCCTTTCGGGAAGCCGCGGTTGCGGATGTGGTTGCCGATATCCTTGGAGCGATTAGCGGGGTTTACCTATATCAGTTGTTGGTGGTATCCAGGGAGAGAGCAGAAGGCAGGGTGCCGAGAGCATAGGGTAGAGGACAGAAACCGAATTGACAAAAAATGGTGTATCAGGTACAAGGAAAGACCAAACAAAATCTTTTATAAAAATCGGGAATATTGTTGTTTTTCCTGGATACGGGGTTAATATCCCTAAAGTGGCTTAACCTCCACTCGGGAGGTTAATCTTGACCAATTTTTAAGGAGCAAAATACCGACATGTCCCTTCCAAACATCATCATAATCAATGGCAATGAATTTTCTTTTGATCCCGGAGAGAGCATTCTCGATATCGCCCGGCGCAATAGTATTGATATCCCTACGCTTTGTCATCTGAAAGCGGCAACTCCTACCGGCGCCTGCCGGGTTTGTGTTGTGGAGGTTGAAGGTGCCCGCAGCCTGATCGCTTCCTGTGCTGCACCGGCTGCCAACAATATGGTCGTACGCACCGAGTCCGTAAAAGTAATCGCGGCTCGTCGCATGGTCATCCAGTTGTTGCTTTCATCAGGCAATCACAACTGTGCGGTGAGCGGATCTGCCGGCCAAAACTGGACCGAATTTCAGCTGAAAGCGCAGCAGACTGAAAATACCGCCGAATTGTGTCCGGTCTGGGGGGACTGCAAGCTGCAGGATCTGGCCTTTCGCTACCAGGTAAATGGTGAACGGTTTAATCCCACCGATACGCCCTATCCGATGGAAACGGTCAATCCGTTTATTGTGCGTGATTTTTCGCGCTGTATCCAGTGCGGCCG
>CALZJV010000234.1:12412-14856 GCA_945787595.1 uncultured Desulfobacterales bacterium
CCGGTGGGTGCTCTTGTCGAAAAAGATGCCCGTTATCAGGTGCGACCCTGGGAAACCAAAAAGGTGCGCACCACTTGCACCTACTGTGGCGTCGGTTGCCAGCTTTACCTTCATGAACAAGATGGCCGGGTAGTAAAAATTAGCGGCGTTGCGGGCGTTGCCCCCAATTATGGCAGCCTGTGTGTCAAGGGTAGATTCGGCCACGATTTTATCAGCTCCCCCGATCGCCTGACCGCCCCGTTGATTAAAGAAAACGGTGAATTTAGGGAAGCCTCCTGGGAAGAGGCCCTTGATCTGGTCGCTCGCAAGTTGGGTGACATCAAAACCGAATTTGGTCCCGACAGCATTGGCGTGTTGACGTCGGCCAGAATCACCAACGAGGAAAATTACGTTGTTCAGAAATTTGCCCGGGCAGTGCTTAAAACCAACAACGTGGATCACTGCGCCCGGCTCTGACATTCTTCCACTGTGGCCGGTCTGGCCGCAGCTTTCGGCAGTGGTGCCATGACCAATACCATCGCCTGTATTGAAAAAGCGGATGTCATATTGATCACCGGATCCAACACCACCGAAAACCACCCGGTTTTATCCAGCTTTGTCAAACGGGCGGTGCTCCAAAAAGGAACAAAACTCATTGTCGTCGATCCAAGGCGCATCAAAATTACACGCTATGCAGATATGTGGTTGCGGCAGAATCTGGGCACGGATGTCGCATGGATCAACGGAATGATGCATGTGATTATTCAGGAAAACCTGTATGCCAAAGCGTATGTTGAAAGCCGAACCGTGGGTTTTGAAGAGGTCAAAAAGGTTGTTGAAAAATTTACCCCTGAATTTGTAGAGGAAATTTCCGGGATCCCCGCCCAGGATATCATTGAAGCCGCCCGTCTTTATGCCGGCGCTGAACGTGGCAGCATTCTTTATTGCATGGGAATCACCCAGCACACCACCGGTACGGATAATGTAAAGTCCCTGGCCAACCTGGCCATGCTCTGCGGCAATCTTGGAATTGAAGGGGGCGGTGTCAACCCGCTGCGGGGGCAGAACAACGTCCAGGGAGCCTGCGATTTCGGCGGCCTGCCGGACGTATACAGCGGATACCAGAAAGTGATTGACCCGGCGGCACGTCAGAAAATGGAACAAGCCTGGGGGGTGGACGAACTGCCGGATCAACCCGGCCTGAAAGTAACCCAGATGATACCGGCGGCCCATGACGGCAAACTCAAGGCCCTTTACATTATCGGTGAAAATCCGCTGGTTTCCGATCCTGATTTGAATCATTGCGAAAAGAGCATCGACAATTTAGACTTTCTGGTGGTGCAGGATATATTTTTAACGGAAACCGCCAGGCTGGCAGATGTTGTCTTGCCAGCGGCATGCTATGCTGAAAAAGACGGCACGTTTACCAATTCCGAAAGGCGGGTGCAGCGGGTGCGAAAAGCAGTGGAACCGCCCGGTCAGGCTTGGGATGATTGGAAAATTATCTGTGAGATTGCCACCCGTATGAACTATCCGATGGGCTACGAGAACAGCCGGCAAATCATGGAAGAGATTTCCCAGGTGACACCGTCCTACGCCGGCATCTGCTACGAGCGGATCGAGTATGAAGGCATTCACTGGCCGTGCCCGACGACCGAGCATCCCGGAACCCCCATCCTGCACCGGGAACAGTTTACTTGCGGCAAAGGCAACTTTAACGCTATCGACTACATACCACCGGCTGAAATGGCGGATGACGAATATCCCCTGTACATGACCACCGGGCGCCTGCTTTACCAATACCACACCGGTACAATGACCATGAAGACCGGGGGGTTAAATGAGATCTCACCGGAGTGCTTTGTGGAAATTTCCCCGCGGGATGCAGGTAAATACGACATGCAGGACGGGTCCATGGTAGACATCGCATCCCGCCGGGGAAATATCCAGGCGAGAATCAAGGTTTCCAAAAAAGCGGTTTCAGGGACGGTATTTTTACCTTTTCATTACGCAATGGCGGCCGCCAATCGCCTGACCAATGCCGCCCTGGATCCCATATCCGGCATTCCTGAGTACAAGGTGTGTGCCGTGAAGCTGACGAAGGCAGCCTGATCGCGCAAAGTGCATGGGGCATAGAGCAGAGAGCATGGAGATCGTTATGGATGAACAGCTTTGCTCAGCGACTTTTATTTAACATCCAATCCCGGCATTGGACACAATCTTTCGGTTTCATTTTGATTACTATTCATTCATTACGATGCCTTAAGGTTGAGTTCATGCGGTTTCGGTGGTGATTATCGATGCAGCGGGTCGACTTTGAGAAACTCCCCGACCTCTCAAATAAAAAAACCCGGCTGGGCAGCAGCCGGGTTTTTTTGTTCAGATATCGTTGATTGGTTAAGTGGTTGTAAATATGGATTTATCCCACATTTGCAAAATAATTGGACACTTCATGCTTTAACAAT
>CALZJV010000235.1 GCA_945787595.1 uncultured Desulfobacterales bacterium
ATGTTTAGTGAAAAATGTTATTGCCACGCTGTATTCCCGCCATTTATTACAAAACGACCTAGTTGCATTTCCTCAGAAATCAATAACCAATAAAACAATGTACAATAAACATGCCAAAAAGAAGAGATGTGATATATTGTTAATTTTTCACAATGATTCAGAAGGATTATATTTAATCCTGCACCAAACCGGCTATCCCCTAAGAATCGGATTTTGCCGAATTTTGTCAGTTGAAATTTACATTTTTCGGTAAAACCCAACGAATTCCGGCTTTAGGAAAAAAGCAATATTGTTGACTTCCAAAAAACGAATGTGCTAAAAAATCTCACCATTCAAACCGGAGGTTACAGGTAGGGCCGGAAAGGGTGCAACTTCTATCCCAACTGGGACTTACCAAATTCGAAACTCTGTTTGGCGGAAAATCTTGGGTGAAATAAACAGAACCCCGAAATTAATAAATTTGAAGGGCATTTTTACGGAAGGCGGCGTCGAATCCACTAAGGGGATGGCCAAATAGAAATTTAAACCCTAATCGAGGTAAAACAGGTCACATTATGGAAGATATAAAAAAAACTCAAGTTTCTCCCTTCAATGAAGCCTGCCAAAAAATATTGTTTGAGCAACCCGAAGCGATCGGAGTTGCTTACAAGGTTTTAGATTGTGGCTGCGCATTGCTCTGCGGGGCATCAGCCGCAGGAGGGCCGATCGGAATCCTACAACATATTTCCGGTCAACCAGCAAAAAAAAGAAATACGCCGCCCATTTGCCTGAAGTGTAAAAAAAACAATGGGTTAGATCGGGTCGTCTGGGATGGCATTTATTGGCCCGGTTCTCACAGTGAATGGCCCGAAAAAGAAGTACGAATTTCAATCGGCCGAAAGATTTTCGGGTCTGGCTATATGGAACCGGATTAGCAAAACAAGGGACAACAAGTCGTTGCAGTGTCGACAATAAGTGCCTAATCACTGATTGTCGTAAACACTTTCGCACGACCCATTAATTCCTGCAATCGTTTGATATGGCAATTCTCTTCGTCAATAATCTTTTTTAAACTCTCCAAGCTAATGGAATCTCCAATAAAAGGTTCAAGCACCTCATAAAATCGCACTGAATCTTTTTCAAATTCAATGAAAATAGCTATCAGATCATCAATTTCACTGACGGAAGAAAAATCAACATCTTTGAGGGAAAAATTCTTGTCCCCCAGAAGATCGTTAAAAAGTTCTCGGCTCATCTTTTCCATAAACGGATTCACGCTCTTTTGATCAAGTTTAAGTTTCATCTCTGCAAACCAGTTGGCGTGTTTATTTTCTTCATCAACCATCCATTCTAGCAATTTGATGAGCTCCGGGTTCGAAACCTTATTGATGGCATCACGGTACACCGCCTCTCCGTTTTCCTCTAACTTGATGGCCATATCCAGTATTTCATTTGCTGAAAACAAGGCATTTCTCCTCAGGTATTTGGATCTGATTTTGACAGAAAGTAGTCGAAAATGGAATTTAATGTCAAGCTTAATCCATTTGATTTGACTGCTGCTTGCAGAACCTGCTATTTATTTCTACATATACTTTTAAAAACCCCGGATTAGATGATCTTAAAATCGAATCCATACGTCGGAAGTGGGGTCAGACGATCATGCAAAGCTTGGTCCCTTAGCTAAAGGAGCCGCCATTCTCGAGCCATGCCATGGGACACGATGTCTCGTGAAAAGAGATTATCACATGTCCTTAGGATCTGGCAACATTGGGACCGGCGGTCAGAGAATCATATACCAGGATTTAGACCGATGGTGGTCTCCGGAAACCTGTCAATATTGGAAAAAAAATAATCGGCGCCATTGCCGGAGATATTATTGGTTCTGTCCATGAAGCCAATCCCATCTAAACAACCGACTTTCCACTGTTCGCTCAATATTCACGGTTTACGGATGACACCGTGCTCACAATAGCCGCTGCTTTTGCTTTGATGAACGGATTGGATTATGCGACGGTCTACCGGCAGTTCGGCCGTGCCTATCCCCATGCCGGATACGGGGGATCGTTTATTAACTAGCTGAAGTCAGATGAAGCGTCACCATATAACAGTTGGGGAAATGGGAAATGCATCGGCGATGCGAATCAGTCCGGTAGGCTTTGCACTTGGATCCATGCAAAACGTTCTGCGGGAGGCTGAAAAAAGGGCGGCCGTGACCCATAATCATTCGGAAGGGATCAAAGGTGCCCAGGCCATTGCATTGGCTGTCTTCATGGGCTGCCAAGGTAAATCAAAAGCGGATATCCGCCGGGAAATCAGTGATAAGTTTGACTATAACCTCAATAGGAACATAGATGAAATCCGCCCGAACTCTTTTTTTGACATTTCCTGTCAGTTTTCCGTTCCAGAAGCTATGATTGCTTTCCTTCATTCCGATGATGTCGTGAGTGCCATCCGACTAGAAGTTTCCTTGGGCGGCGACAGTGATACCCAGGCCTGCATTGCCGGTGCCATCACCCAGGGCTATTTCAGTGAAATCCCCCAAGAAATCGAAAAAGAAGTCAGGAGCAGACTACCCCGCAATTTTCTAATCGTTTTGGATGAATTCTTAAAAAAATATATGCATGCTAATGATATTCGTCCCTAAGGATTCACAAAAAAATAAGTTCACAATTTTGAGCGTTGAGGGGCCCGTCTGGCAAGGCGCGAAAACGCAGGAATATCTGGATATTTCGAGCTTTCGCAACGCCGCCGGGCAGGATGCAGCGGCGTATACAATGTGAAATTATTATTGAGTGAGCCCTTAACTTAAAAACTTCAAAATATTGCCAAAGTCGAGTAATTTTTTAGCCAGAACCGGTGGTAAATCCTCATTCCCATGACCCTGAAATTTGACCGAAAGTTGGCCGTCTGTCTTTCCTGTTCTTGTTTGAGAGATGAAAACATCGGAAAATCAGAATTTCCGTTAAGGTCAGAATTTCCGGTTATTTAAAAATACGGCTTGATAACCATTAATATTTTTGTAAAAATGATTATATATTGTATTTTTTTCGGGAGGGCTTAATGCGCCTTAGCTTACCGGGGTGAAATAAACCACTTACGTCGGTAGTCGAATTGCCCAAAATTGGAGCGCAAATGATGTTTAAGGAAAGCAAGATCAGCCAGCGGTTGCGAAAACTGGAAAAGCACCTAAAACAGGAAAATCCAATCCTCTCTGAAGTGGTACAAAACTTTCGTGAACTGGATCGAATCAGCCGCCGGATTGGATTTTTCCACCGCGAGGAATCCCATGCGACCAGCACTCCTTGGTGGCCGCTTATTTCGATTCTGGGAATCTATTCAGCCGGAAAATCCACCTTCATCAACCATTTTCTTCAGTATAACCTGCAGGCAACCGGCATACAGGCAGTCGATGACAAATTCAGCGTTATTTGTTTTACCAGAGACAATCAAGAACGAGTGCTGCCGGGTCTGGCACTGGATGCGGATCCACGCTTCCCGCTGTATAAAGTCAGTCGGGCCATCGAAGAAGTGGCCGCAGGCCAGGGTGAGCATATTGATGCCTATCTACAATTAAAGACCTGTCCCAGTGAATCCCTGCGCGGCAAAATCCTCATCGATTCCCCCGGGTTTGATGCCGATGATCAACGGACTTCCACCTTGCGGATTACGGATCACATCATCGAATTGTCGGATTTGGTGCTGGTTTTTTTCGATGCCCGGCATCCGGAAACCGGATCAATGCGCGATACCCTGCAACATCTGGTCAAGGCAACGGTTAACCGGCGGGATTCGAACAAATTTTTATACATCCTCAACCAGATCGATGTAACCGCCAATGAGGACAACCTGGAGGAGGTCTATGCAGCCTGGCAGCGGGCTCTGGCGCAATATGGATTAACGGCGGGATCTTCCTACGCCATCTACAATCAGGAAGCCGCGATTCCATTTGAGGAAGAAGATGTCCGGGCACGTTTTGAGAGCAAGTGCGAAGCCGACTCCAGTGCTATCTATAACCGCATCGAGCAGGTGGGTGTTGAGCGTGCCTATCGCATTGTAGGGATGCTGGAACAAACCTCCCGTATGATGAAGCAGGATGTTGTACCCATCCTACTGCGCTTTATCGAGCAGTGGCGCCGCAAAATCCTGTGGTTGGAAGGACTGGTTGGGGGCGTCCTTTTGGTGAGCTTTATGACATTGACCATATGGGGTGGCTATTGGGAAGGACTATCGCTAAAGTTGCCATTTTGGCATCTGGTAACCCAAAACAATTATATAAAATATGGCACCATCGGAATACTGCTGGTCGCCGCCGGGTACGTGCACTTCCGCATTCGGCGATGGGCAGCCGATAAGATCATGCACAAACTAATAGTAGAGGTAAAAAATCCGGAGCTGCATCCAAACTACCAGCGTGCCTTTCGCAAAAGCAGCCGCTGGCGGCGCAGTCTTTTCTTGCCGAATCCGGCGGGATGGGGGAAAAACACCGCAGCAAGGCTGGAAAAAGTACTGGATGACAGCAACGCCTATATCCAGAAACTCAATGACGAATACACCAACCCTTCGGGAGAAGACAAGATAGCCGCAGAATACGGCAGACAGGCATCAGGGGGATCACCACAATCTGACTCGACCTGGGATGAATCAGCGACTGCCCGGGGGCATAATACCGGACCGTTCACCTCGGACAATTGAATGGTAAATAAGATCAAAGAAAATGTAATTTCTAAAGAGAATGCTGTATTTTGGCTCGACAAAAACGGCTGCTGGCGCAACGCACATGGGAAGTTCGAGCATAACAAAATCATCGATTACTTTCACTCCTGTATCAAACGGGATCAAGGAGGCTACTACCTTTCCCAGGTAAATGGGAATTACAGAGAAAAAGTTTACTTCCCCTATGAAGATCAGGCCTTGTTCGTTTTTAACGTGATCCGGCAAGACGATATTACTCTGATTTTGAACACCAATAAGCAGATTGTACTGGACCCGGAAAGTCTGTTTATTAAGGATGACAACCTATACATGCGCATGGGCGATGAAACCATAAAGTTTGTCGAACACGGATTAATGAAAATGGCCCCACTTTTAGAAGATGAAGACGGGCGGTTATTTATCCGGCTTAAAGATCTAAGATACAGAATACCTATTTTGGATGATTCATCGAAGGGCCCCGCTGCCCGATTGTATTACAAAAAAAGGAATCAAGAAGATGGGCTTTAAAGATTTATTTACTCCGGTTACCAATATGAATACCAGTCAGTTACAGACATTTATCGACTCAAACAGAGAGGGCGGCTTTACACTGCTGGATGTGCGTCAACCCACGGAATATGAGAATGCACGTATCCCCGGAAGTAAACTGATTCCCCTGCCGGCTTTAAACGACAGGCTGTCGGAACTGGATCCGCAAAAACCGGTCATTGCCTATTGAGCAGCCGGTAGACGCAGCCGTGCCGCTGCGCAGATCTTGACCGGCAGAGGATTCAAACAGGTATACAACTTGAAAGGAGGCATTGCAGCCTGGCAGGGTCATGCAGCCGCAGGACCGAGTGAAATGGGCATGATGCTCTTAAAGGGCAATGAAACGCCCCACGAAGTCATCTGCCTCGCCTATGGATTGGAAGAAGGGCTACGAAAATTTTATTCAATGTCAACCAAGCTGGCGATCGGCCCCGCGGTTGTCGGGGTACTCACTAAATTGGCTAAAATTGAAGTAAAACACAAACAAAGGCTATTTGATCTCTATCTTACAATTGAACCCGTTCCTCTGGGTGTAGACGCCTTTGAAAAGAAAATTACCTCCGAATTTATGGAAGGCGGGTTTGATCCGAATAAATTCCTGGAACAAAGCATGCCAGCCCTTAAAACCGCAGCTGGGGTCCTGGATTTTGCGATGATGCTCGAGGCTCAGGCAATGGACCTCTACATGCGATATGCTGAAAATAGTGAAGATCCCGGGGTAAAGAATATCCTTTATCAAATGGCGAATGAAGAGAAGGCCCATCTAAAAAGTCTGGGTCATATTTTAGATAAAAATGCGGGAGAATAGAGTGTTATTTTTGAATTCAGCGTTTTTCGGACAAACATTACCGTTCGGTTTCGCGCGACCTACTATAATTCATCAAATGGCCTTTCTTGCTATAAAATAGAATTTTTTATTATTGTAAACTTATGATATTAAATGAAATATTTCGTATACTTTGATGCCTACGGACATGCAAGGCAATTCGTCACCGAACAACAGCTGTCGGAAAACTATGATAATGATCCCGGTGAATTTTTATCAGCCATGTGCTGGGAACAGCCGTATATAAATAAGGGCCAAATAACCGGTCATGTAGGAACCCTATGTTTTGATACTGAAAAGGAATTGATTGATTACCTGGCCCAGCTTGGAGAAGAAATAGAAGGATTTTATGGATGTCATTCGGAAAGCCGCCCGTATAATTTTTAAGACATGAAAAAACAGCAAATAGAAAAAATGGAATCCCTGTTTCACCTCATCAAACATGAGTGGCAGGAAATTAGCCCGATGGAACTGGCCATATACCAGCTGGCCCGGGGAAACACGTTTAACACCCGCGTCATCGGCCTTGAGGGCATAAAGCGTTTAAAAGAAGCAAATCCGAACTGTGCGGTTACCTTCAAACCAAACCACCTTAGTGAAGCCGACTTCATTTTACTCTCTATTCTGTTTAGGGAAAACAACATGAAGGTGCTCGTGGAGGGTGGAGCAAATCTATTTATCGACGATATCGATATATTCAACGATCTGCTCCCGCAATTTGTAATGAAGCAGTTTAAAGGCTTTGTTAAAAACCATCGGATGAGTATTGGCCAATACCTCTCCACCAGAGGCGCTTTTAAGGTTTTCAGGGAACCCTTAAATATCAAGCAATCCGACGGCAGCGAAATAGCAATCGGCCGAAAAGAAATTATCTCGTTAACCCGCGCCTATCGATACCGTCTCGTAGAAGAAAAAGAAATGTTTGTCACATTTCCTGGGTATTCCTCCATTAAGCTGGGCTTGCTGGAACTTTTGAAAAAAGACGGTACCAAGACCGGAAGAAGTTATACCGGAAAAACTGACGGATTTCATCATCTACCATTTCAAATGGACATCGAGGCCGCCCTGCGGGCTGACGTTGAAGTCTATGTTGTCGATGTTAACATAGCCTATGAAAGGGTTCTGGAGGATGAACACTTTGGCGAGCTAACCCGGCTTTATGAATCCGGGGAAAGTAAAAGGGATATTTATTTAAAGGATCTGGGTTATATCGTAAAGGAATTTTACTGTGACAAAAAAAAGAGTGGTTTGTCCATAAAATTCGGCACACCCCGTAAAATAGACACCTCCGATCTAAAAGACGGCTTTGTCGGCCGGAAAATAAAAAGTGCCGCCCATAAGCATGCCCAAGAATCGTACGAAAATATGCTTTCGATGCAACCCATCTTTCCTGCCAATATTTATTTCCATGCATTTAATCAGAACTTCTCCAAAACCCCTGCGCGGGTGATGAAAGAAAAAATCGATGACATTAGAGATTATTTAAGAACGCTCATATGGGGCAAATCAGAACGTCGGGTTGATCTGCATTATATAACCGGTTACAACCAGCACATCATTTCAGCCGATGAGATCATTAATCGAACATTTCAGATTTTCAGCCGGCCAAACAGGCACATCACCGCTATGGACGCGGATATGTTTGTTGTCTACAACAAAGAGGTGGCGCAACAATATAAAAATCATACCGCCCATTTTTTTGAGAACATGAAGTAGGATTATAATGATTGTGGCTTCACCGGGGAAGACGCCTTTACTGATGGCAGCAGCAAATGACTCTATTCAAGTGGCAATTTGAATTGCACTTTTCACCCTTCTTATATTTCCCCTTACCCTTCTCTCACCCTATCTGCATCCTCCGTCATTCTGGCCTTGGTATCTTCCAGTTCTTCAATGATTTGTTTCAAGCGAAATTCTCTGGCTTCCACTTTGACCGTCATCATACCGAACGACTCGGCCAATTCGCAAAGGATACCGGGATATCTACCTTTTTTTGCGAGTTCAAATAAGCGATCGGAGTCTGCCTGGTCATATTTACCGGAAGCAATTTTTTTGCAGCATTTATTGAGCATTTCAAACAAATCTAGATAATACCGTTCAAATTCCATGGCAGGTTTCCTCTTGTGTTATCCTCATTTTTTTATAAATATGTGTCTTTTGAGTATCGCCTTGATTGTCAATAATCCAATATATTAATGCCTTTAACTTTTGGCAAGTAACAATGGCAAATGTATTGACTCAAAATTAATTTTCATGATAATTGATGGATCAAATAAATATTGTTCAATTTAAGTCATAACGATAAAGAGGGCGCAAAATGACCCAGCAGTTGAGCCTATTCCCGGACAGTCCGCTGGATACACTAAATCGTCTGCAGGATACAACTTTCGCCGATCTTGAAGTCGCACTCAACCCTGTGGACGAAGTGTTTACAGCCAGCACCCGGTTGCGGAGCAACCGTAATTTTATGGAACTTCTGGACTTTATCACCCGCTTTCCGAATTATTCTGCCTTTAACGGTTTATTATTATACATTCAAGATTCTTCTGCCACCTATGTCGCAACAGCTCGCACCTGGACAAAAAAGTTCAGAAGACGACCCGGGCAAAATGCCCGTCCCTTGGTAATTCTGGCACCCATGGCCCCAATCCGCTTTGTTTTCGATATCCGGGACACAGAGGGGTCCCCGATTCCTTCGGGCTTGCTAAAGTCGGTTGATATCGGGAGTCAATTGTCCGGTAAAATTTATTCGAATACGCAGCAAAACTGCTCTCTCCAGGGGATTACTGTTTGTGAAACAACGCTGAACCACGATGCAAAAGGCACCACCGACCGAATTACACCCGCGCTACGAAAACGGTATAAAGATTTAAACATTCAGAAAGATACCAGCTATTTAATCCATCTGAATAAATCGCATAGCCTTGAAGAAAAGTATTCATCGCTCGCACATGAGCTTGGACACATCTTTTGCGGCCATCTGGGAATTGACCGTTATGCATGGTGGGCGGAAAGAGAGGATTTAAATATTAGATGTGTTGCATACCTGGTGTGCAGGCGCAAAGGGTTGTGGGCATGCTCGGAAAAATATCTCTCCAAATATGTTAGAGTGAATCAAAAAATACCCACATTCAGTTTAAATGCTGTGCTTCAAGCAGTTAGCTATGTGGAAGAAATGGGAAAACACCGATGGAAGGAGCCCCGGAAACGCCGTCGAAATTAGCTTACCCCGGACGGTCCGGTTGAAGCGATGTGAAAATTCCGATTTAATGAAGCGCCATTCAAGTTTAATGTAGGTCTGAATAAATCTACCAGAATTCAAGATTAGGCCTCCTGCCTGAATTCTCCATACCATCAGCGCCATCTCGATCATTAATCGAGCACTTTTTCATTTTGTGAAATAATTTACCCAGATTTTGGGTACTTTTTTTCATAGATGGCATGCAAAGGCGGGCGGTTTCCATTATAATTAACTGATTTTAAACCATATATATTTAAGTAAAAATTTTGCACGATTTTTGCTGCGACCACTTTTTAAAAATCAAAAAAAATGCTCTGGTAAATTGATACACTTTACCGCCACAGGAGGTGTAATTTGTCGGATTTTCACGAAATGGCAACTCATTTGCGAATGCAGGAAGAACGATCCTCACTAATGGAAAATCACGCATGCTTAGTTGATAGAGACAGCCGCCGGGCTGGAATCGGGAAGCGGCAGTTCTCCTACTCGGACTACCTCACAGAAAAAAGTGTCGGCATTGATCTCAGTATCCTTCCTGAAAGAAAAGTCGATTAAAAATCCGACGCCTAACCACCAGGTTCGTTAGCGTTGACAAGAAAGGTATTTCACTGTTTGGTTACAATTTTCGAGTCCACGTTTCGTGGGCACGTCATTTCTGATATCAAACTAAGCTGCATACCCCCATAATAGCCACAAATAGATCACCAGGCATCTGGAAATAAATCTTGCTCTTGAATCTCACGTCAATTACAGAGATGTAATTAAATTAGTCCCTTCCCCATTCACTATTGCCTTTTAAGGTCATTTCTGCTTTATTACAATCGATCAATTTTATTTCATAACGTTAATTTTTTCAAGAATCAGCATAACTATCCCGATACATCGGAACTTACCTCAGTCAAACAATGGATAGATCGGCTAAAATAATCGTGGTTTTAGTAGTGATTGTAGCGAGCGCCTTTTTTATTTACAGCAAGTTTGCCGGTTGGCATGCCAGCAAACTTGAAACAACAGTCAAGCAGGAGAAGAAGATCTGGCAGGACGAAGCGGATCAAATGAGGCAGGAGATCGCCACTCTCAAGCAAGAGCTATCGCTTTTCAAAGGGCAAAACGTTACGGCAGATAAATTGGCGGAGGTTTTCGGAAAGGCACAACAGGAAGCTAAAGAATTGACTCAGCAATTCGAAGTGGAAATTGCTGCGGGGAAAAAACAGCCTAGTTTTGCTGAGGTTGAAGGCCATATTATAGCCTTTTTCAGTTATTTGGATGACCAGGAATATGTTCAATCGTATAAATTTAAAGAGGGCACCTATCGCCAGTATCAAATTGCCATCAAAAAATTATCATCAAAATTACCGATAATTTCTGGTGAAATGTCCTCGCTTTATAACATTGTTCGCAATGTGGCCCATTTCTATCGGGTTATGGGAAAAAAAAGAGTTCTTCTCATCAAACAATTGCTGCAAAACGAGTCTGAAGTAATTGAATCGGTCATGAGAACCTTTTATCTGTGGATTACCATGGACGATGAGGGACACTCCACCTTGCAGGGCCGCCCTTCAATGGATAAAATGTATGAATACGCAGGCTATATTTTGAATACCTTGGGAGGAAGAAGTTATCTATTGAGAAGAGATCCAAAGGTAAGAACCCTAACGACATACTACTGTGTCCTTATTCTGGACAAAGCCAACGATAAAGAGCTCAATTCAAAAGGAATCGATATTAGGCCTTATATAAGATCTTCATTGATGGAAATCGAAAGGCAGACCGGTTTAGTCCATCAAAAAGAATATTTAATCCTACTCAGAGAACTAAGGCTTAAGTATCATCCCTATTGAGTCAGAGTTCAATCTAGGAAGATGCAATGAAAAGATTCAAGCAAATTTTTTATGGTTTGGTCTTCATGTTTCTCAGCACCGGTATTTTACATGGGGCTGATTTGCAGGAAGGTTTTTTGGGAACTAACTGGGGGGCCGATATCTCAGATTTGAAGGGATTAAGCAAAGTTTCCCAGAAGGG
Source organism: uncultured Desulfobacterales bacterium (assembly GCA_945787595.1). The sequence goes on from CALZJV010000235.1 coordinate 11,310, forward strand.
AGATGTCAGCTATTATGGGAATCCGCAAAAATCTTACACCGTTTTCGGCGTCGATACAGCCAATGTTATTTTTGGGTTTTTCAAGGATAAATTCTTTGCTGTTTATATAGCGGTAGAATCAATCGAGGTTTTTGACCGGACAAAAGGCCATCTTACCCAAAAATTTGGATCGCCGCTGACCATACTGAAGACAAAGAATCAGCAAACGATATTCTCTTGGAAACAAACAGATACCAGGATAAAGCTAAAGTTATATGAAAAAGAAGGTAAGATGAAACTGGCTTTTTATTACACTCCACTTGCAAAAAAAGTCAATCAGACGCAACGGGAAATAATCCCGCAAATACCGGCGGAAGATTTTTCCATTGACAGCCGCAGCCGGCAACAAGCCATCGATGACCGCAAACTAAAACAAGCCATTGATGTGATGGGTTTTTAGAAGGAAAAATTAATGTCGCTCAAGGAACACGAATATATAAGACAAACATTGGAAAGGTACACGAACAGTAAACTTGAAGATTTTTGTGATCATGTGTTGATTACCAATTTCAAACAATATATCAAGCGCTTTAAAGAGAAAACCAAAGGCAAGTCCGCAGAAGGTAATTTTCGGATCGTCCATGCCAAAGAAAAGAACTGTACCTTGATCGATTTTGGTATCGGCTCGCCCCAGGCGGCTCTTATCATTAACTGCCTGGCATATCTCGACAACCTCAAATCCGTCATTATGCTGGGAATGTGCGGTGGAATCGACGACATCCTTGAAGTGGGGGACTTTTTAGTTCCTTCAGCCGCCATCCGCGGCGAAGGCACAAGTCGTCACTACCTGCCGCTTGAGTTTCCCGCCATACCGGCCTCGTCGGTTAATCTGTATTGTATCGGGGCCGTCCGCAAAGTCGGTCTTATCCCCCGATTCGGCATCGTCTACACCACTGACAGGCGATTGTGGGAATTTGATGAAGAATTCATCAATTATTTAAGGAAACAAAGAATTCTCGCCATCGAAATGGAGCTGGCCACTCTTTTTTCGGTAGCTTACCGCTACGAAGTGCCGATAGGCTCGATCATGTTGGTCTCCGACATGCCCCTGCAGAAAAGAGGCATTAAGGATAAAAAACTGTATGACAAAATTTATTCGGAATACATGGATACTCATTTGGATATTGGCATGGATGCAGCAATAAAAATAAATACGAATTGGCGCACGGTTGCTCGAAAGCTCTCCAGTGAATGGTAGCTTTTTTATTTTATTAGCCCGAATGTTGCAAAAGTCGAAGGGCTTCAGAGTCCCGGCGTCAAGGATGCAGTCCGTTTTCAGCGGACCAACACAGGATCTGAAGTCCTCCGGCCTTCCCGACGTGTTGGGTCGTAGCTCGAAGAGTGAAGACCAAAGGGTAAACAACATGGCAACATCGACCCCATCCTTTGAATCCACCAAGAGGGATATCCGGAAAATGGTGCTTTCACCTCGATATCATAAATAATAACAGTTTATTAGATATTATTTTCCATGTTGTATAGCCAACCTGTGGGTTTGACCCCGCCGCACCCCCTTCCATAGGCCGGATGGCTTTAAACCGTGTTGACTTGCTTGATTTTGACCTTAGCGTTAGTTAGAGCACGTTTAGAAATGAGATATTACTTCGATTTCAAGGAAGGTGATCCGGCAGAAAATTGGACGGGTGTCGAAATTAGAGAAAATGGCCATTTATGAGTAGGCAGTCTAACCTAAGTTGAGCGAACTTTTGCGAAGATACATGGCGAAATTAAAATAAACATCGCTCAGATGAGGCGCAAGTATGGCACCCGCATGATCAACATGGATCTGCGGTATCGAGTGCTGGAAGGACCATGGCTAACAAAAACAAAAATCAAGGTGAGAATCTGTTTAAAGCTGTAATAATGACCCATATTATATTGTTTCTTCACCTGTTGATCATTGTCGGTTTAGTACTAATGGTCATTTTCATCCAGGGTATCACTCAGCAAATTTTATGGATCTTTCTGGGAGCAACAGGTTTTTTCTTACTCTCAGGTTTTATTATATTCCGGCGCATCAAATCTAAAGGAAAGAAAATGCTCCATAATATTGAAAATTCTTCCCTTTTTCAGGGTAGGAGTTTTGAGGTCAGCTTTCTCAGGGGAATGGCGTCTCTTAAATTCGGCCACCCTGATGATGACCTGAAAGCGCTTAATAATCCATCATCTGAGGCTAAACTTCAGTTGGAAGACCCTGAAACCGCCAGTATCCGCGAGCTGACCGAACTTACTCGGATATATGAAAAAAACCTGATTACATTCGAAGAATATAACAGAGCAAAGGATCAGATTCTTAAATCATTTTAGTTATTGTCTTATCTGATAAGGCCGCGACTACGTTGACAAACACAATTGGCTTAGAGCCGCCTAGAAATAAAGGTTCAGTCCGGTCTTGCACCTTTAGGTCGATTTGATTCAATCGGAAAGAATATGGAGTCTGGACATCATATCTCCAAATTCGGCTTGTTGAATTCGATGCCCGGGAATTTTGGGTATAAAGTGCAGAGCTGATTTGACATCCGGCGAAAACACCTTGCCGACCTGAAGGTCCGGTACCTTGAGAAGAAATTTGAATTCCTCTCCGAAATCCAGAAGCAAGTCCAGATCGTCACTGTCTTCAAGAAGCTCGACCATCAGGATGTTACGAACTCGTCCCCGTCCCCTTAAATAGCGCTGCCCCCGCTGGTCGGAATAAACTTCGACAATGACATTTTCAACTGAAACTGCATGGTCTTCAGCGCCAATCAGCAAAGCCTGCTCCACCAGATATTCTCCGTCGCTGAATGGTATCCAGTTATTCATAGTCTTATTCCCCTGGCGCTCGGACCGGTTGTCATGCCGCATAATATGCAAGTTTTCATTGATTCCAAATTCAGGCAATCCGTCTGATGGCCAGCAGGGTGATATCATCAAATTGGTCGGCCCCGCCAATGTGCTCCTGAAGGCTGCTTGCGATTTGATCAAGCAACTCGGTGGCGGTGGATGACGGTGTTTCTAATAACGACACCAACCGTTCCATGGTGAAAAATGCACCGTCTGGTGAGCCGGCCTCTGTCACACCATCCGTGTATCCCAATAGAAGGTCTCCCGGCTCCATATGAGTCTGCCCGATCCTAAAATCGATTTCCGGTTCGATACCCACCGCCGGCCCCGTAAACGAAAGATTCTCTTTTATACCTCCAGCGGGTCCTACAATAAGTAACGGCTCATGTCCCCCGTTGATATAACTCAGCTCGCCCGAATCCGGATCCAGTATCCCAAAAAACAATGTGGCGAACATGGCAAGATCACCGTGATTTAAGGCTATGTAATTATTGGTGAAATTAACGGCTTTCAGAGCTGTGATCTGTGTCGGATCCAAAGATGAGCTGTCCGCAAACCGGTCAGACTGATTTAGAAAGGTTTCACCGCAGGTTAACGGCAATCCGTCCATGGATGTTTGACCCGAAAACACGCGGATCAGGCTGCGAAATAGGGCCATAAAAAGTGCGGCCCCTACACCTTTGTCACACACGTCTGCGACCACAAAGCCGATGCTACCCCCGGGAAGCTGGAAGACATCATAGAAATCACCGGCTACCTGACGGGCCGGTTTGAAAAATGCGGCGGTTTCCCAGCCCGGCATTTGCAGCAATTGTTCGGGTAAAAAATTAATCTGCATTTGTCGGCCTTTTTCCAGCTCGTCGTTGAGTACCTGGGAGTAGGCCTCAACCTGCTGAAAACTTTCCATCAGTGCCGCCTCTGCTTTTTTCCGTTCGTTTATTGCATCGGATATTTGCCGGTACATCTGCCGAAATGCACCGATCACTTCACCCAACTCATCGTTGCGTTGAACTTTGACCGAATAAAATTCAGGGGTTTGATTGTCTTTGCTCAATGATTCACCGGCTCGAATGAGATCATGCCTCAAATCCAAAATAGGATTAACCACCATCCATCGCAGGGTGAGCCAGGTGCCCACGGTTACAACGAGCGAAATGATCACCACCAGCCCTGCAATTCGTAAAAAAAAGGCAA
>CALZJV010000236.1 GCA_945787595.1 uncultured Desulfobacterales bacterium
TCTCCTGCGCGAGGCAGGTTTGAATATCCAGAGGAATAATGGGTGACCCTTTTCTCTAATATGATTACGATGCCGCTTTGAAATCATAAATTCGAAACCTGTGCTTTAGGGCTATAAATCTTAACAGTCGGCAGCTTCGAAAACTGCGTGATATTCAATGGGATCACAAATTGACGCTTCCTTGAGATAATGATACACCATTTTAACCATCGAAATTTCCGACCACAACCATACCGGGAGATTATATCATGAAAATCAGTGAATTTCAGGCTTTGCTTAAACCCGTGACCGATCTTGTTTCAGGAATGGCGATAGACCCTAAGCTGGCCGAGGAACTAAACCGCCGCTTCCCACCTGGTGGTGAAACGTTCGATAAGATTGAGAAAGCGTGCCACGAAGCGATCGAGGATGGATGGATGTGTGCAAACGGCGATGTGGGGCGGCGTTGGGGTCGTGTTATTGAACCCTGTGAAGAGACAGGAGGACTAAGCGTCGACGTCGTGGACTTGACCGATTTAGTGGGATCGCACCATAGCCATCCCGGCGGCGAGGTCTGCATGGTTATGCCGATCACTGCGGAAGCCCAATTTGATGGTACGTCTCGCGGCTGGTGCGTATTTGAACCGGAAACGGGACACTACCCGACCGTAACGAATGGGGAAGCCCTGATCCTGTATATGCTGCCGGACGGTAAAATTGATTATACAGAAGCAAGGTAGCAGCTGCAGCATAAGCGTTTTGACTTAACATCAGCCAGAAAATTTTTCAATATGCGTTAAATTGATTCTTAACACTATGAATAGACCCCTTTCTGTTATCAACCTAAAAAACCTGAACAGGAGAATTCGATGAAGAAAGCAGTCGTTGTTTTATTTTTGATATTGTCACTGATGGTTGCCGCGACCGCCTCGGCGGGCCCGAGCCTTGAGCGCATCCTGAAAAAGGGAGAGTTGGTGGTTGGCACAAGCGGCAGTCAACCGCCGATGACGGCCATCACCAAAAAAGGCGACATCATCGGACTGGATGCTGATATTTCCAGAGCGATGGCCGCTGCAATGGGTGTTAAAGTAAAATTTGTCTTAAAACCATTTGCCGAGCTGCTTCCGGCCCTTGAAGCGGGCCAGGTTGACATGGTCTTGTCAGGCATGACCATAAAACCGAAGCGCAATCAAAAGGTAGCATTTGTAGGACCGTATTATGTGACGGGCAAGGGAATCCTGGCCGTGGCTGCCAAGTATGCTGCTCTGCAGGAGGCCAAAGGACTGGACACCTCCGATGTTACCATTGCGGCTCTGAAGAATTCAACCAGCCAGGAATTTGCCGAATCGTTAATATCCAAGGCAAAACTGGTCCTTACCAATTCCTACGATGAGGCCATTGATCTTCTTTTCAAGGGTAAAATCGATGTGCTTGTGGCCGATTTCACTTTTTGTGCGCTGACAGCTTATCGATACCAGGATAAGGGACTGTTCGCAGGAAAGTCGCCTCTCACCTTCGAACCCCTGGGCATCGCCATGGCCGAAGATACGCTGTTGATAAATTGGGTGGAGAATTTTATGAAATTTCTTCAGGGCACCGGCCAGTTAAAAGAAATGCACATGCAGTGGCTAAACGGCGGTCCCTGGATTAATGATTTGCCTTAGCCCAAAAGGTCATCTCACAAGAGAAACAGCGGGTTTAAAAAAGGGAGGTTCTTGTTGCCCCACCTGACCGAATCGTGAAGCCGGCCGGTGGGTTTATTCTATTAACGAAAACCTGGTCCTCTGGGCCAGGTCAGAGATCATTGGCTCTGCCTTATTAAATAAAGAGTTTTTAAATCCGAAGCACGAAATCCGAAAAACGAAACAATATCGAATGACCAAAATTAAAATGATCCAAACAAAAGATATACCCGGAATTGCGAGGTAGAGGTTGTTTTTGTCATTAGAGCCTTTGATATTTGAATTTGTTTCGAATTTCGATATTCGGATTTCGAATTTTGTCGATCGTCTTTGTCTAAATCATGCCCTCTGGGCTTAAGTCAAAGCTGGGCCCTCTGGACCCGGATCTTTACTAAATGGGCATGTATTAATGCAGTTGGAACAGTCGGTATTTGATGAAGCAATCAAATGTTACAACATCTTTTCGGGAAGCCAAAGCGCGAGTTGAGGAAACAGCATCGTCAATAACAGAACGATCAATTGAATGGCAACAAACGGGGGAATCGATCGCCAGATATCTGTAGTATGGATCTCCGGGGGTGCCACGCCTTTCATTAAAATCAGCGCCCAACCAAAGGGGGGCGTTAAGTAAGCCACCTGCATGTTGAGAATAAAGATGATGGAAAACCAGATAGGGTTGAATTCCAGAAATATGGCGATGGGAAGCATGATCGGCGCACAGATGGTCAAGACCGCATAATCATCCATGAACATGCCGAATACGAGCAGGATAAGCTGCATGACGGCAAGAATCAGCCATCGGTTAATTTCCAGGCCCTGGATAATTTCCATGACCATGTCCTGGGCGCCCGCGCTGGTATAGACCACGCCGAAAAGGGTAGCCGTCACCAGAATCCAGAGGGCCATACCGCTAATTTTCATGGTTTCAAGGCTTGAATCGGTGATGACCTTCCAGCTTAGCCTGCGATAGAGAATGCAGATCAGAAAAGAGCCGGAAGCCCCCACGCCGGCTGCCTCCGTGGGAGTGGCAATACCCAAAAAGATGGATCCTAGTACCAATACGACCAGAAGTGCGGGAAGAACGATGTCTTTGAGCGAGGCCAATCTGCTTTGCCGGATCTTTTCTGCAGCGGCCCGGGGCGCAATTTCGGGCTGGATATAACACCGCAGCGTTATGTAGATGATATACAAGCTGGCGGTGATAAACCCGGGGATGGCACCGCCGAAGAAGATTTTCCCGATGGAGATACGCGAGATATAGGCAAAAATGATCATGATGATGCTGGGAGGAATTATTTCACCCAGAACCCCGCCGGCCATAACACTGCCCAGGGCGAGGGATTTATTATAATGGTGCTTGAGCATGGCGGGGACAGCGATGAGCCCCATGGTAAGGATGCCGGGTCCGAATCCCCCGCACATGGCCAAGGCGACACAGACCCCGACGGATACGATGGCAAGGCCGCCTCGAATGCCTGAAAGCCATAAATTGAGTGCTTTAAACAGACGATCGGAAATACCCGAATGGATTAAGAAATTTCCCATGAGGAGGAATAAGGGAATCGTTATCAAACCCGGGTCGGTAATTTGGCGGTAGGTGGTTGTCGCCACGACATATAAGCCGTTTGACCCGTCGATCAAAAAGGTAATCAGTACGCTGATGCCGCCGAGGGCAAAAACAACCGGGACCCCCATGGCCAGTAGCAACAGAAGCCCGCCAAATAACAGAACCGTCGTCAACCCTATGCTCATAGTGACTTAACCTCTTTAATTAATCTTTTCCGCGTCGAAAATAAGAGATGCCTTCAAGCAAAAACAGGAAAGCCACTACGGGTATGAGCAGCTTAAACGGATATAGCGGTATGCGAAAGGCGCCCGCGGCTTTTTCTTTCATCATCAGGGAGTTCCATCCCATCCAAGCGCTCTGCCATATCAATACCCCCAGAAAGGTGACAAGGGCCGCCAGAGCCAGCCATCTGGCAATGGTTTTCAATAAGGGGGGAAAGTGATCGTAAAAGATTTCAATCCGAATGTGGTCGCCCTTGCTGAGGGTATAAACGCCGGCAAACAGAATGAAAACACCGAACAGCAACCGGTTCGTCAGCCAGCCCCACAGAAGCGGCTGGTTAAAGACGTACCTGGCCGTTACGTCAATGGCGGTGATGAACATGATCACACAAACCAGATAGCAGACAATCTTGCTTGACTTGTCGACCACTTTATCAATCCAGTCAAAAACTCTATTGACACCTTGATTCATTGCAGCCGCCCTTCATTCGGATTTCCAATTCATTTTGACAACACCAAAATACTTCGGGTTGTGGTACGATGTTTTTTCTGAGACCGCACTCAGAAGAAGTGTTCCCTGCAGTGCAGCAAAAGTGCTGGCTAATCACTGACGCAAAGTATAGGTGTCAGGTGTCAGGTTTCGGGTGTCAGGAAGGCGAATCACTAAATCCTGAAACCTGAACACTGACACCTGAAACCTTCTTTTTCTAACAACATGGTGAAAGAAAAAATGCCCTGTGGGACTAGATATTGTTGAAGGTGTTTAAAATACCAGGAGGGTGCCAATGCACCCTCCCGGCTTTTCCTATCAGCGTTTTAGATAAATTTGTGATGCTTTTGGATCCCACGCTCACAGATTATTTCAGGGTTTTTCTCCAATCTTTGATAATCGCAATGGCTTTGGCAGCGGCAGGATCTCGCTGACCTATTTTGTCCCAGAGCTGAAGGGCTGCCTCTTCGTGCTTGCGGTCGCAGGCTTCATCTATGGGGCTGTTGATGACTTTGCCCGCCTTAACCAGTTCTTCCACTTTTTTCAGCTCGACATCATAGATCTTGTTAAGCTTGTGGAAATAATCTTCGGCTGCATCGGTCATCACCTTTTTAAGATCGTCCGACAGTGAATTCCAGGATTTCATATTAAACAGAATCTGACCCACAACAACATCATTCTGTCCGCCCAGGAGACGGTAAGGCGCAACTTCGTGCCAGTTTAAGCCTGTGACGGCACTGACATCCCACTGGGAAGCATCGATGGTTCCCAGCTTGAGTCCCATGTAGGCTTCCATTCCGCTGATATAAGTTCCACGCGCCCCGATAGCGTTGTAATAATCGGCCCAGGATCCTTCGACTCTGATTTTTTTCCCTTGCATATCATCGCAGGTCGTCATCTTTTCGGTCGACATGGTGAAAATAGGTCCGTAGGAATGAACATCCAACCAGTAGAGGTCCTGTTTGGCGTACTCCTCGCGCAGCAAGTCCACGTAACCGGTTTTAAAAAAGAGATCACGGATAATCTGACCGGCAGTGAAAACATCCGGTTCGCCGGGGAGATTGTAGGCATAGGGCAGACCAAACTCCACTTCACCAACCGGGATTATCCCGCCCCACATGGCCGCGACGGCATGCAGCATATCCAGAGTTCCCTTCTGAGTGGCCCCAAACAGCTGCTCGGCCGGAACCAGTTCCGGGTCAGCGAACACTTGTATTTTGATGCGTCCCTTGCTCATTTTATCGGCCGTTGATGCAAAATCATTCAACAGCTCCATGGACAGGTCTCCGCGCGGATAGGCGGATTGGATTTTCATCCGGTATATCTTTTCGGCGGCATCAGCGTTTACAGCGCCGATTGTCAAGGTAATGGCGAATATTACAACCACGATTACAGCAATCAATAGAATTAAGCGTTTCACTTTCAAGCCCTCCTTTTGGGTTGAGTTACGTTGGCTGGATATTAATTTGGTTTCTAGTGGTTATCACCTCCTTTTTAAAATTTTAGACACTCAATCTAGGATTCAGACACTGCTTTGATCATTCGTCGAAGTTTGAATGCGTTTTCAAATTGAGGAGCAAGATAAAACGCATTCATTATTTTGAATAACGTTTAATATATAATAGGCAGTTATGTCAACCTGGAAGTGCATTTATAGCGGATGGTCGCGTAAGGTTCCATTGCCACCAGATTCTCCGGTCGTGACAGGATGTTGACATCGGCCCTGTCAAAAAGAGATCAAACCAACAAATCACATGAGATAGAACTTTAGAAGCCCATTAATCAAAGGCATCACCGCTGTTATCAAAGACAACCTTGCCACCAACGATGGTCATCAATACGGGAATTTCACCAATCTTATGCGGATCCGCCTTAAGGATATCGTCTCCAATGATGCAGAAGTCGGCAAATTTTCCTGTCTCAATGGAACCCTTGACGCTGTCCATATGATCTTGCCAGGCGCCGTTGATGGTGTATGTACGAATTGCTTCTTCCACGGTAAGGCACTCTTCCGGACCGTTGACCTTGCCGGATACCAGGCCTTCCCTTAATACCGCTGCCTGCACACCCAATCTCCAGTTGGGATAAGTAACCGGGGCATCGGAGTTGCTCGTCAGGTTGGCACCGGCATCCATTACCGTCCGCGTGGGCCACTCATAGGTGGCTCTCTTTTCACCAACAACGGTAGGCTCGAAGTCGGAAATCATGACGCTGATAAAGGGCTGCATCGCAATCCCAAAGTCGTGTTTGGCCAGGATCTCAGCCTTTCGCGAGCTGATAAAATCACCATGTATGACATAATGGCGCGGATCTCCGCCGGGGATTTCTTCGACCGCCTGTACAAAACCGTCCACGGCGGCATCGATGGCCCTGTCGCCGGTGGCATGCAGCCCGATCTGAAAACCGTGTCGATGAACCAGTTTGATCATCTCGATCAGATTATCACGTTGCTCCTCATCGGTTTGACCCGGTATGACAGATGTGCCGTGGCCGGCGCTGCCGCTCACGTAGTCCTCGTTCATCCAGGAGGTGTATGTCAGCGGAATGCCGTCGGCAAAAATCTTGACTCCCGGAAACTGAAGCCAGGCCTTATCTACGTTGGTCGGTACCTTGTAAGTCTTGAGTCCGTCCTCCAGATCCTCGTAGGTCAGGGCACCATAGTCACCCAAAAGCAGCAGGATGGCGACACGGGCCGATAATTTTCCTTCAGCCAATAACTCCTGGTAAAGATCGACAAATTCGGCACTCATTACACCATAAAGGAAAGACTCACCGCCCGGGCCGATGGCCGCATCCGTAAAACTTGTCACACCATTGGCATTGAGATGATTAAGGGTCGTCACAAGGGCCGTCTTCTTTTCCTCCCTGGTCAGCAGCGGTACGTGGGCGGCCACCAGAGCCTGAGCACCGGGTTCTTTCAGTATTCCCGTAGGTTCTCCGTTTTCGTCCCGTTCCATTTCCCCGGAGGGCGGATCTGGGGTGTCTTTGGTGATACCGGCGATCTCGAGGGCCTTGCTGTTGACCAGCAGGGTGTGGACGGAAAAATCAGTGAAGGCCACCGGATGATCCGGCGAGACGGCGTCCAGGTCCCATTTGCGAGGTAATTTGGATGGATCGTTGCGACACTCCTCAAGCGTACTCTGATCCCAGCCAAAACCGCGAATCCATTCACCCGGTTCAATCTCTGCCACCTTTTGCTTGAGTGCTGTAACCATGTCGGGAATTGATTGGACCGTCGGATATGTTAAGTCGAGGGACAACGGTGGCCTGCTGGCCCCAAAAAAAGGCGCATGCATGTGTGATTCGTTGATTCCCGGCAGAAGCGGTTTGCCTTTGAGATTCAGCACTCGGGTCCCGGGGCTGATAAACGGTTTGACATCCTCATCGGTGCCCACGGCCGCTATTTTCCCATCTTTCACCGCTACTGCTTCTTTAATACTGAAGTCCCGATCCACGGTGATCACTTTGCTGTTAATGATGACTAAATCCGCCTTCATTCCACCCTCCTTTTTTACTCACATTTTTAATAGGTGGGAAAAACGCTTCAATCCATTCCGGTATAAATTGTCGGCAAACTATAGATAATTCACGAATTCTTGTTCTATATTGTTCAGCAAGGTTTCCATCAACCAATACGTATCCGGGATCTCTTTCGTCCGGGCAAGAACCTTATCTTTATCGCCGACAAACACGTCCGGTACCCAATCCTGACTGTGTTCCCGGGCGTAATATGCGACCATCTCCCGGGTGTATTCAGGATGAAACTGAAGGCCCACCAGCGATTGGCCATTGCAGACAAAAGCCTGATTCTCAGTAGCTTTGCTAGATGCCAGAGTGCTGCAGCTTTCAGGCAGGGAGAAATGGTCGCTATGCCAGTGAAAGGAGACAAAGGATTGCGGCACATTTTGAAAGAGAAAACACTTCTGGCCTTCCTGGCTCAGCGATACTTCGTGCCAGCCGATTTCTTTGTGCCGATGTGGGAAAATCTGCCCTCCCAAGGCTTCGGCCAGTAACTGAGCGCCAAAACAGATACCCAGGACTATCTTGCCTTTGGCCAGGGTGTCACCCAGAAAGGCTTTTTCTTCTTGCAGCCATGGGTTTCCCTGATCGTCCCAGGCATGGGGCGAGCCGCCCATCACCATCAACCAGTCGAAGGAATCAATCGAGGGCAGGTCTTCGTTATTGCAAATGTATGTCTGCCTAACCGGGTAACCTTTCTTCGCTGCCCAGAAAGATATATTGGTGCGGGAAAAGTCTTCAGGATCATGCTCTATAAGTTGAATCCTCATTTTTTATTCACCAGGTAAGATCCGATAACGGCCTCGGCTTCGATTTCCACCAGGTGGGCCGGTCTTGCCAATGCGCTGACTTCGGCCAGGATCGTCACCGGTTTGATTTTTTTAAAAAATTCGGAATAGGCCTGCATGTATTCCTGCGATCGGGAGATGTCCGTGACATAGATACGCACCCGATACACTTCGGACAACTTTGCGCCGGCCTTGACCAGGGCCTGTTCAATTTTCTGCAGAATTATTTTTGTCTGGAGGTAAGCGTCACCTTCGGCTTCAACTTTTCCACCCGGAGTTGTAGTGGTCGTTCCGCCGACAAAAACAAAATTACCCACTTTTACCGCCCGACTATACCCGACTTTATCTTCCAAGGGCGCACCGGATGAAAAATTTTGTCTTCTTAGCAAATTCATGGCTGTCTCTCCTTAATTTTTAAATACCGCGATGCTAAAACTTTCGGCAGCCATCACTTTAAATAATCCTTCTCAACCAGCTCTGGGGTAGTCCCCCAAGCGATTGCACCAGCTCCACCGACCATGAATATCTTCATATTGTTCTCCTTTCTAAAAGAAATTCAGAACGTCAAATAACTTGGCTGGATTTAGGTTTTAGGTCCCAGCGTCAGCCCCGAAGCGGTAGCGAAAATCGTCGTTCATAACACATCGCCGGATCAGGGTGAACATACTTGGGCGCGACAGTCCTTCGCCTCCGGTGGAGATGTGCAGCGATTTAAAACCTTCGCCTTCGATGCCGAGTCCCCCGATAGAGGAAGCATTTTTAACAAACTGGGAGGCGTTAGCAATACTCGACATGTAAGCAATATTGTGCAAATTGTTCGAGTGAAAG
>CALZJV010000237.1 GCA_945787595.1 uncultured Desulfobacterales bacterium
ATAATACGTTGGGCCTGAGGACGCGAGCGCTGATCAAGCATAAGGATGGCTGGAAAAAGCGCCTTACCTTCCCGGTCCATGGCTGTAAGACCCGGAGTCGTGCCGGAAAATGCAATAACATCTATCTTGGGCATATAATCCGACATCTCTTTACATCCGGCCGCAAACGCTTGTTGCCATTTCTGCGGCTCGATATCACTGAACAGCCCGTCGTTATAGGTGTTGATGGCATATTCTGCGGAGAATTGCCTCAGGCATTTGAGATCATTTTCGAGTGCTTCAAACACCCCCATTTTCATGGCGGTTGTACCGATATCAACACTGAGGATTTTCATAAACCAATTCCTGTATTTGATTACAGATGACAGAAAACAGACGACAGAGGACAGAAGATAGAAGGTAGAAGATAGCGAAGTGGGAAATCGGAGATTGTCGATCGATTTCCTCTGTCAAACATCTACCTTCAATTCCGTTCATCGGGCTCAAGGCTTTTCGCCTTTACCGTGCGGAATGAGCCTTAAGCCTTGCAGCGTAAGCCCTTCGCAGCTAAATTCTCCCGAATAATGCCTTCGATCACATTTCTGACACCTGACACCAGCAAGTGCCCCATCCCCATAACCTCAACAAACTCAATAAACCAACTAAATAACATTAACTCTGTTATCGAGCATCGAGCATCGAGTATCCAGAATCAAGCATCAAGCATCGAGTATCCAGAATCAAGCATCCAGCGTCGAGCATCGAGTATCCAGCATCATGCTACATCACCGCTCCCATTGACCATGGGACAAATTCGTTATCACCGATGCCATTCAGTTCGCTTTTGGTCTTTTTGCCGGCGGCTACCTCCAAAATAAACCGGAAGATGAGTTCGCCCATCTCCTCGACCGTGGCGGCACCGTCAATGGTTTGCCCGCAATTGATGTCCATGTCGCCTTCCATGCGGACATACATCTCCGTGTTGGTGGCAAGTTTGGTCACCGGCACCGGTTTGCATCCGTAAACCGACCCCCGGCCCGTGGTAAAACAGATTACATTGGCACCGCCGGCAACCATTCCGGTTAGTGAAACCGGATCGTGCCCCGGTGTATCCATAAACACCAATCCTTTGGCGCCGATAGGCTGTGCGAACCGATAAACCTCCACCAGATTGGTTGTGCCGCCTTTGGCGGCAGCGCCAAGCGATTTTTCGAGGATAGTGGTTAACCCGCCGGCCTTGTTGCCCGGGGACGGATTGTTATCCATTTCGGCCTTATGGGAGGCCGTATAATTTTCCCACCAGCGAATTCGTTCGATAAGTTTTTCACCGACTTCACGGGATGCGGCGCGCCGGGTCAGAAGATGCTCGGCACCGTATATTTCCGGGGTTTCACCCAGCACCGCGGTACCGCCATGTCTTACCAAAAGATCAACCGCCGCCCCCAGGGCGGGATTGGCCGTAATTCCTGAGTAGCCATCGGAACCTCCGCATTGCAGACCCAAAATCAGGTGCCTTGCCGGTACCGGACTCCGATCCACCGTGTTCGCTTGCGGCAACAACGCTTGAATGCGACGGATACCTTCCCTGACGGTTTTCTGGGTTCCGCCGGTTCCCTGAATCGTCATGGTCTGCAAATTCGAGTATTCAGCCAACTGCCTGTTTTTGAGCAATGTATCGATCTGCAGAACTTCGCATCCCAGACCTATCATCAGCACTCCCGCAAAATTAGGATGTCGGACATACCCGGCGATGGTATTCAGCAGGATCTCAAAATTCTCGTCACTGCCGGAACAGCCACACCCCGTTCCATGACATATGGGTACGATGCCGTCAATATTTGGGAACTCAGCCAGGGCATCTCCTTTGAAAGCATCGGCAATAAATCGTGACACCGAGGCCGAACAGTTCACCGTGCTGACGATACCGATATAGTTGCGGGTTGCGACCCGTCCGTCCGCCCTGACGATACCTTCGAATGTCGCCGGCTCGCTCTCATATTCGGGCTCTGGTGCAGCCTCCGAGCCAATGGCGTAGTCGCGGTCGAAATCCTTCATCACGACATTGTGAGTATGGACATGTTTGCCGGGGGAAATATCGAGGGAAGCAAACCCGATGATTTGGCCGTACTTTCTGACAGCTTCGCCGGCCTTTATTGAAGAGGCGGCGACTTTGTGACCGAAAGAAACATCATCGACACAGACGATTTTTTCTTCTGCAATCTCGGTGCCGGCCGGGATATCGTTGTGGGCCACAACCACGTTGTCGGAATCATGCAACCGAATGGTCAAAGATTTTGGACGTTTCATATTTTTTTCCTCTCATGGTTTTTGGGCGGGAAGCGCACGTGTCGATCCGGTGGTAATACCGCCATCTACCAGCATCGTCTGTCCGGTGACATATGCAGCGGCATCCAAGGCCAAAAAGACCAGCGCACCATCAAGATCATGGGCGAAACCGATCTTTTCAGGCAGTGGATAAATAACATGCTGCGAAACCGCAACACGATCAGCAAATGCGCCGTTTTGGCGGTATTCATCGCACGAAACGCCCAGCACCCGGCGATGATCGCACAGGTTAATGTCTCCTCTGCGACAGTAAAAACAGGCACCGCAATACACGGTTGAGTCAAAGGTCGCCCGCTCACCCAGTTGGATTTTTGTCACCTTTGAGCCCACTCCGACGATAACCCCTGAGGCTTCATGGCCCATGATCAGGGGTGGTAGGCGCCTTCCGGTACTGCCGTCCATCCCATGTACATCGCTGCCGCAGATCCCG
Organism: uncultured Desulfobacterales bacterium; assembly: GCA_945787595.1. The sequence goes on from CALZJV010000237.1 coordinate 2,756, forward strand.
CAGGCCGCTACTCTTACCATGACATCGTTCGTTCCTAAAACCGGCTCAGGAACATCTTTATAGACAAAATGATTATATTCTTCCAACACCAATGCTTTCAAATCTTAGCCTCTTAAATACTAAAATGAGATCGTTAAATTGGAAGTTGAATTATCGAAAAAAAACATATAAGAATATTATCCAGTTAACGCAAGAAAAAAACCCTCATTACAGCAGATCTGTCAAGGAAAAGGAGAGCGCAAAGGATGAAATACCCCAGAATGGTCCGAATTCAACAGAATTTCAAAACCAGCCCCATCAAGGATATTCCAGCAAAGGTCCGCACCGAGCTGGCCGGGATTCAACCACAAAAGATTATCGCCCGCGGTGATACGGTGGCGATTACGGCCGGCAGCCGCGGCATCGCAAACCTGGCCGTTGTTTTGGGCGAAATCATTCGAGAACTGAAAAAAATCGGTGCAAAACCGTTTATCATCCCTGCAATGGGAAGTCACGGCGGCGCCACACCCGAAGGCCAGAAAAAAATTCTGGAACATTACGGCGTCACCAAAAAGACCATGGGAGTACCCGTTAAATCATCGTTGAGCGTTGTTCAGGTTGGTTCGACACCGGATGGCGTTCCTGTTTATTTGGACCGCAATGCTTCTAAAGCCGATCATATCGTTGTGGTCAACCGGGTAAAACCCCACACGGACTTTAAAGGTAAATTCGAAAGCGGCTTGATGAAGATGATGGTCATCGGATTGGGCAAGCAGAAAGGTGCCAATCATTATCATAATGTTATCGTCCGGCGAGGGCATTACCCCGTGTTTTTGTCGGTGGCCAGAGAAATTCTGCAGCGTTGTCCGGTTGCCTTCGGTGTGGCCCTGGTGGAAAATCAGCGCGATGAAACGCAAATCATACGCGCCATTCCGGCCGCTGAAATTGAAGCCACGGAATATCAACTACTGAGAAAAGCCAAACGACTGTTTCCTGGAATCCCCCTGAATCCGATCGATCTGCTCATCGTCGATCAGATGGGCAAAGAAATCAGCGGTACGGGCATGGACCAGAATGTGATCGGCCGCAGCGTGATTCCCTACCATCATCCCTCGATCAAAAACGACATCATGCGGATATTTGTGCGCGATTTGACTGCCGACTCCGAAGGGAACGCCACGGCCATCGGCAATGCAGACTTTACCACCAAACGGTTGGTGCAAAAAATTGATCACCGGGCGACATACATGAATGCCATTACCTCTTCATGCCCGGAGGCGGTAAGAATACCTCCCTATTACGACAGCGACCGGGAAGCGATTGATACCGCTCTAAAAACCATCGGTCCTGTAGAACCCCAAAACACCAGAATAGTGCATATCTTGGACACACTCCGGCTTGAGGAGATGTATGTTTCCGAGGTCATGCTTCCTGAGGTCCAAAAGAGGAAGGACATCAGCGTAAATGGTTCTCCGGGTCCGATAAAATTTGATGCAAAAGGAAATCTGATTTCTAATTTCTGAAACCACTTAAAAATATATTCACCACAGAGACACGGAGCACACAGAGAAGTTGCTTTTTTCTGTCGAACAGGGAGGCGACGGTCCGACAAATGTCTCAGCCCTGCGAGCAGCCAGCATAGAGTGTTCCCCTCTTGGCCATCTATGACAGTTGTTTTTCCTTTGCCGCGGTCTCCAGGCAAAGGAATAGATAAATCCGACTCTGTGTCCTCCCACCGGGGCGTAGGCCTTTCCGAGTTGTAGGCTCTACAAGCCGGAAGCCTATGGGCCGGAGGCTGTGCCTCGAGCGCAGCGGGCGGTAAAATCGCGCAGCCCAAATGCGCATTTGCATATACGCCAACGATGTCTAGATAAAAATGAACTTATTGACAAATACCTTGAAAGAAGGAGGTCCCATGAAGTTCAAAGACAAAGTCGTTTTGGTGACCGGTGGTGCTAAAGGTCTGGGCCGAGCCATGTGCCTCCAATTCGCTCGCGAAGGGGCGGCCGTGATTGTCAACTATTCAAAGTCAAATCAGCGTGCCAAAGAAGTCGTTGACAGTATTGAAGCCACCGGTGGGCAGGCAGCCGCCATCCAGGCCGATGTTTCCCGTGACAGCCAGGCGCGGCAGTTGATTGAAAAAGCCGTAGCACGCTTCGGTCGCCTGGATATACTGATCAACAACGCCGGTTGGACACGCTTTGTACCTCATAACGAGTTGGAGGAACTGAGCGAAGAGGTGTTGGAAAACACCTGGTCCGTCATCGTAAAGGCCCCGATTTACTGCACCCGGGCCGCAGTCCCCTATCTTAAAGAAAACGGCGCAGGTTCGGTTATCAACATCACATCTTCGGCGGCCTTTACGGCCATGGGGAGTTCCGTGATCTACTGTGCCGCCAAGGCCGCCCTGGCTTCCATCACCAAGTCTCTGGCCCGGGCATTGGCCCCGGAGATCCGGGTAAATGCCATTGCGCCCGGATTTGTGGATACGGGATTTGTGAATTGGTCGCCGGAAGTTCTCGAGCACTTGAAAAGAAAAACCCGCCTCGGCCGCCCTGTTGTTGCTGAAGACATCGCAGAAGCGGCCGTGTTTCTGGCCGCCGAGGCCAATGCCTCAACGGGACAAACGATTTTAGTGGATGGCGGTGTGGTTGCTCTGGGACCGAACGCGTAGATGAAATTCGGCCGCCGCGTAAAAGTAACCACGGTCCCGACGTTTAGGATGGTCTTGTCCCGTCGTAGCTCCAAGAGCGAAGTCGGAAGCTGAATGCGAAGCCCCAAGGGTAAACAACATTGGGATACAGATTGACCATCCTAAGATCCACCCACAAACGAACCCCCTGCTCACCCGTTTTGCAAAATTGAAAAGGAGGCATCCATGATAGTTTCCGGGAAAAATGCAGCTTTGCTGGTAATATTTTTTTTCATCCTTATCGCTCCGGCAACGGCATTTGGTAAAAGCACAAATTTCGCTGGTGACGACACACTAAAGCCCTGGGTAGCCGAAATGGCCAAACGTTCCGACTATGGCTATGTGAATTTTGAATGTATGATCGAAGGCACACCCATGTTCGGCCGTGTATATACGATTAATTAAGATTTGCAGGGTGCTATCTGGTCGACTGTCGGCACATTCGGCTGGCTGGCGCCCAAATCCCGCTGGAAACAGGATGAACGTATCATGGAAATGTGCATCAGATCCTTCAGACTAAATCCCCAGTGGGTCCAGCGTGCATAGGCAGCCACCCGTCAAAGGGCTCTGGGATACAACCAGGTCATCCAGCAAATGCAGCAGATCGATACTGAAATCAACCGGCAGCAAAGCCGAAGCCGCAGCGACATTCAGGAAGAGTTTTATAAAGTTATCACCGACCAGATCGAAACCTTCGACCCCGAGTCGGGCAAATCAAAATATCTGCCGAGTACAACCATGCCTACACCGACGGTCAGGGAAATTATTTCCTGCGCGACTACGATGACGGTACACTGGCCTTTGAAATGCAAAGGAGTGACGATTATGTCGAGCTCGGCATAACAGACATAGCTGTGCCGTTCACATGCTATCAGAGGGTCACCCAGTCTCCGATATCCGAAACAAACTGGGCCATGAAGATATCCAATCCACTATGGTCTATCCACAGCTGGATTTGTCAAAAAGAAAAATAATCCAACAGCAGTTTATCCAATATGTCCAATCTGACGTCACGCAGAATCCGGAAATAGACGAACTGATCGATTGGCAAAACAAAGATGATATCATGGCCTGGCTGGACGATCTGTAACCGTACATCGCTGACCACCAGCCAGATGACTTAAGGTGGGTTTATACCAAAAGAATTATGTTAACTCGCTCATTGGAAAAATCACTAAAAATATCTTCAACTCGTAATAATTTCTACCTTTTCCTGCTATCCCTTGGATGGGGGAAACGGAAAGGCGAGTAGTTGGTGAACGTGCTACTCTCCTTCCTGGACTTTACTGATATGTGTTATCGCAGCTTCACGACCAGCCAGTCTGACAAAATCTTGATATCGCCGCGTAAGCATACGCGTAGTTGGTAGGTGCCGGGCGGCGCGGCTGGCAGGAATCCCATGTAGTCATCTTGCCAGGTTTGTCCAGCGGCGATACTGATGCTGCCGGCGCGTGGATCGGGAACCGGCGGCGGTGGGAAAGGGACCTTCTCGCCGTGTTCGTCAACCAGTTCAAAAAGCAACGATGGCGAGCTGAGTGCCTGCGCCGGAATTACCACCGGTATTGTCCCAGTGTTGCGCAGGTGCACCCGCACTGCAATGTCTTTGCCGATTGAAGGTCCCGCGTTCAGGGCTTCAAGCCGCGTTTGGATCTGGTTCGACATCTTATTTACTCCGAAACCGATGCACTGCTAACAGGAGTCCCCCATCATTTTTGTAATGCAGTTTGTACCCAGCATTGCCCGCACGGTATCGCGCACTAGATCGAGGTGCCTGGCCAGCGGTGTTTCATTCGGGTTATTCATGATACCCGCACCATTTTGCCATGGTAAACCCCAGGCTGTACCGTCAACCGTGTAATACTCATCCTTTGCACCCAGCATATGTCCCATTTCGTGATTGATGGCGGTGGTATCAGTGTTACCCCAATTCGTCATGTTGGTAGTCGAGCCCTGAACATTTACCACATGGTGAGCATTGGAGTTAACGAACTGCACGTCCAGCGTGATTGTGTAGCCCGAGCAGCAACAGCAATCGTTGCAACATAGTTTGAAGAGGTTACTCCAGGCATTCTGCAGAGCCGTTTCCCAGGCGTTGCGTTGGTCAGTACTCAAGGTCGCGCCTGCATTGCTGGTCTGAAGTAGCACCACAATGCGGACGCTACAGTCATTCTGATTTATCTCAGTACGAAAGCGGGCGTGCCAGCTATAGGTGCCATTCCAGGCCTCAAAACCGGGTGGCGCGTCAGACATCACTTCGGTTCGGGCCACGTCTACTTCCTGTGTTAACTGCCGGTTGCAGCGCACGATTCCAAATATTCTTAGAATCCAGCACCAAAAGCAGCGACACCATTTCCATCTCATACAAAATAGCCATCGTCTTTTCACGACGGTTGGGATTTTCTCCCAACGTTCTAGGAAGGGTTGGGGTGGGCAGACCACTTCGAACTCCAGCCAGTCGCTGGCGACGGGATCATCGGTATTACCCCCAAAAAGAGGGCACTCTGAGAAAAAACGCACCCGATAACGCCCGGAGGGATGATAGAGATCCAGCGCGCCATAGTAGTCAATCGTGATTGATTCACCTGGAGCAATTTCCCGCATGGCCTTGAGTTCCTCTTCACTGGGAGGAGATGGCGGTGGCAGTCCAAGTGATTTACCCTCGGCATCTTGAAGTTCGAGTACCAGTGACGGATTGGCCGCAAGCGTAGAGTTAAAGGCGACCGGCGCGTCTCCAGAATTGGTAATTTCGGCCCGAATCCCGGTACCTGCGCCGTTGGTGGGTTTCTCTAAGATTGCCTTGAGGTTTACGACTAGTTTGCTCATATCTGTTCCTCCTTTTTCATGCCAGGTGGCTGTGAACCAACCGGAAACAGGTCCACTTCGGTTTTCAAAGACTACCACCTGGAATTTGTATTGTTTCTCTTTATATAGACCACGGTTTATTCAATTGAAAGTGCGCCATGGGGCGAATACAGACATTGCTAAAACATATAACGATAGAGATCAGCCGCAGGCGAAACAGTGAAGCTGTTCGCCTGTCGGTTGCAGTGAGTGGTTAAATGCTTTGTTCACGTTACAGTTATAATTTCCCAATCATAATCTTTAACCAATTTTTCCATTGCAAGCTTGGTCGCCTTATAAAATGCATATTCGCTCCCACCAATTTCATCCCAGCGAATCTTAATCAGAGATATATTACATCCTCTATATGGATAAATGTGGTCATATAATACGTCCACAATGCCCTCTGCAATTGCAAGATTTAGTTGCTCGCAATATTCTAAAGGCAAAGAATCTGGCCATTTAGCCTGTGACTCATAACTGAGTTCATCTGACGGAAAACACTCGAAACTGATATAGGCATAGCTTGACGGATGCCCAGGTTGCCCCTTGAATTGGAAATCACATGACGCTGCATTTCTAAGACGGTAGAAATTTCGGCCTAATTTAGAACTTTTCCATTGAGAGATGATGTCATGCTCATTCATTTAGCAACTCTCTGGGCATTTAACATAATATATTGGATAGTTTTCAACATAAGTACGAATATCAAAATAATCCTATAATTTCAGATATGTAAATGCTATCCAAACTTATATCCTAACAAAAAAGCCAAGTCACAAGAAAATGGCAACTCGGCTTTA